>JAAYTC010000044.1 GCA_012518155.1 Bacteroidales bacterium
CGTCGCTTCGAGATCAACTTTTTGCAAGAGCTGACTTTTGGCGACGTGGGCGAGGTATACCGAGAGCCGGGCGCGGAAGGTGAGTACCAGTTCCAGATTGTTACTCGAGAACGTGGCGCGGCTTGTCGTGCCCGGCTCTTGTTTGAAGACGCTTATTAATCTATAATAAGTCGCTCGCCTCTAAGTTGCTCGTTTTTTACAATAAATTGCTCGCCAACTCCGAAAGTTCGCTTCGTTCCCCTTTTACCAGGTTCACGTGAGCAAATAGATTCTGTCCCCGCATCTTATCGATCATGTAAGCCAGCCCGTTCGACTGCATATCGAGGTAGGGAGAGTCGATCTGTTGCAGGTCGCCCGTGAACACCATCTTCGTTCCTTCTCCCGCCCGTGTGATAATCGTCTTCACCTCGTGCGGCGTCAAATTCTGTGCTTCGTCAATGATGCAATAGGTCTCCGTGAGGCTCCTACCCCGTATAAACGCGAGTGCTTCAATCTCCAGCTGCCCTGATTTTTGAAGTTCATCAATCAGCCTTAAGTCGGAGCTGTTCTGTCCCAGTTGCGATTTAATCACGTTCAGGTTATCGAACAGCGGCTGCATATAGGGAGCGATCTTCTGTTTTTCGTCCCCCGGTAGGTATCCCAAGTCTTTATTCGACAGCGATACGATGGGGCGTGCTAACAGTATCTGACGGTATGTTTTGTTCTGCTTCAGCGCGGCGGCCAACGCGAGCAGTGTCTTCCCCGTTCCTGCTTTTCCGGTGAGGCCCACCAATTTGACTTCCGGGTCGTTCAATATCTCCAGCGCGAACGTCTGTTCCGCGTTGCGGGGGTGGATACCAAAATTGTTCTCTTTTTCCACCTTCTTAATGGTTTGACTAAACGGGTTGTAGCGAACCAACGCGCTGTTTCGCTCGCTTTTGAGGATGAAGCACTGATTCGGGTCGAGCGTTATCTCGAAGTTGAATTCATCCAGGTCTACTCCCGCGGGCGTCGCGTAAATCTTGTCAATCAAGTCGGGATTAATGCCTTCGATCACCATTTCTGACTCGTCAAACAGATCCACGTCGGTCACCTTATCGTTGATATAATCTTCTGTAAGGATACCCAACGAACGAGATTTCATCCGTAGGTTGATATCTTTTGACACCAAGATAGTCTTCATCTCCGGGTGCTTTTCGGCCACATCCCACACCACGGAAAGGATGCGATTATCGGGAGTTCGTTCCGGGAAGGCCTCCGCGATCTTCTTGTTGGTTCCCGTCGAGTTTACTATATACAGCTTTCCCCGTCCTACACCCAGTTCTGCCCCGTTGGTGAACAGGTCGTCGTCGGTAATCAAATCCAGCTCCCTCACGAATGCCCGGGCATTAAAATTGATTTGGTCGTTCCCTTTTTTGAACTTGTCCAGCTCTTCGAGTACCACGAATGGGATGTAGATATCGTTCTCCTCGAAATTATTGAGGCAGTTGAAATCATGTAAGATCACGTTAGTGTCGAGGATAAAGTTTTTCTTGGCTCCGGCAGCGGTAGATTTGGCTTTACTCTTTGTTTTGGTTGTCGTTGTTTTTTCCTTGGCGTTGTTTTCAGTTGTTGTTGTCATGTTTTATCAATTTATTCTGTACAGTTGTATATGAATTTACCACTTTAGGTGTTATATGAGGCAATCTTTGTTGATTTTCCTCCGCGAAAAATAAAAAAGACGTATCTTTGTCTTTTCCTTTTATATAGAATGAAGTCGATTCAGCGAAAGCGACGACACATCTTCAATATTGCAAATGTAGCGATTTTTTTATGAAAAAAAACCTATTAATAATTTTCTGTGTAATGACGATAATAAATGCAACGGCGAAAGAGAATCCTTTTTTCGCACCGTTTGCCACCCCCTATGAAACAGCGCCGTTCGACCGCGTCCAGATCGAACATTATGAACCCGCTTTCGAGGAAGCGATGAAAGTTCACCGGGAGCGAGTCGACCAGATCGCGTCCGATCCTCAAGCCCCCACGTTTACCAATACCATCGAAGCGATGGAGTACTCCGGCGAAATGCTGAGCCGGGTAGCCAACGTGTTTTTCAACCTGTTGAGTGCCGAGAGCAACGATGAGATGATGGATCTTTCCCAGCAATTAAGTCCCCGGTTATCGGAGCATAACAACTATATCTACCTGAATGAACCGCTATTTCAACGGGTAAAGTCAGTATACGATGCCCGGCACGCTTCTGATCTCACACCGGAACAAGTTCGCCTCGTGGAGAAATACCATACCGACTTTGAACGTAGCGGCGCCACTCTTTCGGTGGATGATAAAGAAAAATACCGCCAATTATCGACCGAGTTGAGCAAGGTTACGCTTGATTTTGGCCAGAATAATTTGCGAGAAACCAACGCCTACGAGATGTTGCTCACCGATAGATCCGAGCTGGTAGGGCTCCCCGAGACGCTCGTGGAAGCGGCGGCAGCCAAGGCCAAATCGAAAGAAAAAGAAGGCTGGCTGTTCGACCTCACCGCCCCCAGTTACATGGGGTTCATGAAATATTCCTCTCGTCGCGACCTTCGTGAAAAGCTGTACATGGCTTACAATACTAAAAGCGTCAAAGGCGGTCCTTACGACAACCAGGAGAATATTCAAAAGATCGTGAACCTGAGATTAGAGATCGCCCGCTTGTTGGGGTACGACAAATATTCAGAGTTCGTACTGAAAAACAGGATGGCCAAAAACGATACCGCGGTATTTGAACTGCTCGATGAACTGGCTGCCGCTTTTGGCCCCGTTGCCCATCAAGAGTTGGACGATGTACAAGAATACGCGCGGCAACTGGAAGGAAGTTCCTTTGAGATTCAGCCGTGGGATTGGAGCTATTATGCCGATAAGCTGAGGGAAGATCGGTTCGCGTTGAGCGACGAGATGACGCGCCCCTACTTTGAATTGGAGAACGTGAAACGAGGAGTGTTTGGATTGGCCACCGATCTTTACGGGCTGCGATTCCAGAAGAACCCGGCAATCGCGGTGTATCATCCCGAGGTAGAAGCGTGGGACGTGTACGACGCGAACGGCGACTTTCTATCGGTGCTCTATACCGATTTTCACCCCAGGGAGGGCAAGCGTTCCGGGGCATGGATGACCTCTTTTAAAGGCCAGTACGTGAAGGATGGAATCGACAGCCGGCCGCACGTGTCCATCGTGATGAATTTCACCCGGCCCACCGAGACCCGTCCCGCCCTGCTCACCTACGACGAAGTGAAAACATTCCTCCATGAATTTGGGCACGCGTTGCACGGTATGCTGTCGAAAAGCACCTACGAGAGCTTGTCCGGCACCAGCGTGTACCGCGACTTCGTGGAGCTGCCTTCGCATATCATGGAGAATTGGCTGATTGAAAAAGAGTACCTTGACAAATTCGCGACTCACTATCAAACCGGGGAGAAGATGCCCGAGGAGCTGCTGCAAAAGATCGTGGATGCTTCCAACTATAATACCGGGTATGCCACCCTTCGTCAACTATCGTTCGGGTACCTTGATATGGCTTGGCACTCGTTAAAAGAACCTTTCGAGGGAGATGTAAGAGCGTTTGAACAAGCCGCCATGGAGCGGGTACAGTTGTTGCCGGTAGTTCCCGAAGCCTGTATGTCGACCTCCTTTGCTCATATTTTCTCGGGAGGGTACGCCGCGGGCTACTACAGCTACAAATGGTCGGAAGTGATGGATGCCGACGCGTTCTCCCTGTTTAAGAAGAACGGGATCTTCGACAAGTC
>JAAYTC010000349.1 GCA_012518155.1 Bacteroidales bacterium
GAGGGGTTGCAATATGCTACCGAACGGGTACCGAATGTTTTCTTTGAGGTGGATCCGAGGCTCACCAAGGATAGTGTCATCGTGTTGATGCATGATGCCACCTTGGAGCGGACGACCAACGCGACAGGTAGGTTGGCCGATTACACGTGGCACGAATTACGGGATGTGCGATTAAAAGACGATCAAGGAAAGATAACCGATTACAAGATTCCTACCCTAAAGGATGCGATGAGATGGAGCATTGGAGAAATTGCGTGGACACGGGGTGCGCTGCATGGTGGGGGTGTCGCCCACCCACGATCAACTGGAGTCCGAGGAAGAACGGGCACGTGCTTACAAAGAGGAGATCGCCAAGAGACCCGATATCATCGAGACAGACCTGCCGGTGGAACTCTTTGAAATTGTTAAGTCGATGTGAAGTAATTATGATGCATGTGGATGGTGGACTCAGCGCGTTCTAAGATTGCATTTCGGTATCACATCTTGGCGTACCGATTAGGTGAGACGCCGTATTTCTCTTTGAAACATTTCACGAAGTAGTGGGCGTCTTCGAACCCCACCGTGTCGGCCAGGTCGTTGATTCGGATATCTTCACGCGATAGGATCTCGGCCGCCTTTTTCAGACGGTAGTCCCGCATGTACCGCGAAGGAGAAACACCGAGCATGTTTTTCATCTTGCGATAAAGGTGTACCCGGCTAAGGGACACGTCGGAACTGAGCTCTTCCACGGAGTACTTCCCGTTGGATAGGTTCGCCTCGATTCGTGCGTTTACGCGATCCACTAGTTGCGTGTCGAACTTGTTCATTCGGTGCTCTTCCTTTTCAGGGAGAGCATCTCGTTTATAGAGGTCGTGCAATTGTTCTTGCCGCTTAAGAATGTTTTGGATTCGCAACTCAAGCTCTTTGTATGAAAAGGGCTTCGTCAGGTAGTCGTCCGCGCCCAGCTCAAGGCTCTTCATCTTGATATCTTCCTGTTGGATAGCGGTGAGGAGTATCACGGGGATGTGGCTGGTGATAAGGTTCGATTTGATCTCGGCACAGAACTCCTTCCCGCTTTTCCCGGGAAGCATGATGTCCGAAACAACGATATCCACTTCTTCCCTGTGCAAGAAATCAGCTGCCTGCTCTGCCGAGACAAATCCGAACACGTTGTAGGAGCGGCTCAGTTTTTTAGAGAGAGAGTTCAGCAGCGAGATGTTATCTTCTACCAGCAACACCGTGCGTTTGGTACGTACTCGCTTCCCTTCGTTGAAAAGGGGCTTTTCCTCTTTCTCTTCAAGCAACGATTGCACTTCGACCGGAGTGGTATAACTCGGAGTGATATAACCCGGAGTGGCCTGTTCCGTGATGGTTTTGGGCGACTCCTCAGCAACAATTGCAACACGGGGAATACGAACCGTGAAAAGGCTCCCTTTTCCTACTTCACTTTGTGCCGAAACACTCCCGCCCATCAGGTTTTCCACGATGGCTTTCACAAGCGATAGCCCAATGCCGCTCCCGGCAGTGACCCTGTTCTCGCCGCTCTTGTAAAATCGTTCAAAGATGCGAGGGAGATCCTCTTTGATAATGCCCGCGCCGCTATCTTCTACTTCTAATTGCAACGTCGCGGTACGGTCGCCTTCGGGTACATCTTTAATCGACAATGACACGGTACCGCCCTTCGGGGTATGTTTGAACGCATTCGAGAGGAGATTGAGCAACACTTTTTCCATCTTGTCACGGTCTAGCATATAGGCGCGGTGAGCAACCTCGGAGAGATCGGTGGTCCAATCGATGCCTTTTTTTATCGCGACCGATTGAAAGGAGTGACGGATGTTTTCGATGAAACTTTTTAATACAATGGGCTCTTCCTGAATCACCTCCTCTTTTAACTCCACGCTGTTTATTTCCAGGAGCTGGTTCACGAGGCGCAGCAGGTTTCTTCCCTGATTTTGAATATCCCGCATCTTCGATCGCTCTTCTTCAAGGAGGGAGGACTCTTCGATGATCTCTTCGATGGGATGGAGGATGAGCATCAGCGGGGTGCGTATCTCGTGACTGATATCGGTGAAATACTTCACCTTGAGGTGATGCATCTGTTCCATTTGCTGTTTTTCGAGCTCTTTCACCTGGATATGGTGTTTTAACTCCGCCTTGCGAAGGGTGTTACGGCGGACGAACAGGATCACGGCCAAGCTAAACAGGATGTAGAGGATGACAGCCTGCCACGTTTGCCACCAGGGTGGGAGGACGGTTATGGGAAACGTGAGTTCATCGCTCCAGATGCCGTCGTTATTGCTTGCTTGTGCCCGGAAAAGGTACTTGCCGGGTGGAATTTTGCTGTAGCCGGCCCTCCCGGAAAGGGGACTGTAATTCCAGTCGCTATCAAAGTCATCCAGCTGGTAGCGAAACGAGTTGTTCTTCGGCATGATATAGCTTAACCCGGCAAACTCGAAATTGAGGGTGGTTTGGTCGTGCTTTAACCGGATGGGGGCGGGGGAGCGATAATTGAACCCGGCATAGGGTTTCATCTCGGTTATGGGACTGTTATTTACCGTGATGCCCGAAAGGAAGATGGAGGGCTTGTAGGGATTCTTATACACGTTCCGGGGGTTAAACGAGACCCACGCTCCTTTACCTCCGACAAGGATGGGGGAGGCACTGCTCGGGATTCCGGCGTAGGCACCCACGTTGATCTCCGACAAGGGAAATCCATTGAGAATGGTGTAATTGAGGAGTTCGCCTTCGGTGGTCCACTGCGAGATGCCGTTCATGTAGTTTACCCAACGTTCATCGCCATGCGGTACCACGCTAAACACGCTGTTATGGAGTAGCCCGTCGGCGGTTGTCAGGTTCTTCAACGGATCGAGCTCCTTGTTTAGTATAAAGATGCCGTTCCCATTGCTGCTCACGAAGACGGTGTCGTTTTGCAACGCGGTATGGTTTACCTCGGTAACGCGGGGGATGATTCCCTTGACCTCGCCACCCGGACGGTTTTCGAAATAGATCAAGCCGGTGCCTTCGGTAGAGAGGAGGTAGGTGAGGTACCAGTCGCCTATTTCAAGAGGTACCGGCTGCCTATTTGAAGAGGTACCGCCGCCCATTAATGATAGAAATAGCAGTAAAAAGGAGGATTGTTTGAGATGTTTTTTGTATTTTCACCGCCA
>JAAYTC010000350.1 GCA_012518155.1 Bacteroidales bacterium
GTATTACCTTTGTGCGTTTTTTAATTGCAATATATGGACATAAAGGAAAGAATAAAGCTAAAGGCTTCCGAGCTTTTTTGTCAGTACGGCATAAAAAGTGTCTCCATGGATGAACTTGCTTCCGAGCTGGGAATTTCAAAGCGTACAATCTACGAGAACTTCAAAGATAAAGAGGAAATTCTCCTGTCGGTTCTTCACATGATTAAAGAAAAAAGGAGAGATTCTTTTTCATCCCTGATAACCGATACAAGCAACGTAGTGGAGGTCTTTATCGCGATCATAGAAATTCATCAAAACAGCCCCATGTGCAGCGGGAGATTTTTTGATGATATTCATAAGTATTATCCTAAGGCGGCCAAGCTTATCAAGGAAGAAAATGAAAAGAACAACAGTGAATTACGTATATTTTTAAATAATGGTATCGAGCAGGGATATATTCGCGGTGATTTGAACGTGGAGGTGACCGCTTTCTTAGTGGAAGAGAGTACGTTTACTTATATCCGCGCGAGCTTGCTTGAAAGGCCCGGTTTTTCATATCGTGAACTGTTTTACACGATGATGATCAATTTCGTGCGAGGCATTTCTACCGCGAAGGGGATCAAGATAATAGATGAATACCTGGAGAAAAAGAAGCAATCATAACGTGTGTAACGAAGTGAAAAAAGAAACCAAATTTTATGAAAGAACCTGATTTGAAATTGATAATGAAATTACTACGAAGCCTGGTACTACTATTCGGGCTTTCAACCATCACGACGGTCAATGCTCAACAGTCCGATAGCTTGAAAATTGATCTAAACACGGCGTTAGAAATCGCGCTCAGCGAGAATCCTACCGTGAAAGTGGCGGATATGGAAATTGAAAAGAAACAATACGCGAAAAAATCAGCTTACGGTGCTCTAATGCCGCAAGTAGATCTTATTGGGCAGTACCAACGTGCCATCAAAAGACAGACCGTTTACTTCGACGACGGGTTTGGCTTTGGAGGAGGCGATGTGGATCCCGGGGATTACACCCCGGAGGAACGGCAAATTCTTGGAGTACTGAACAAGCTGATGATGCCCGATCCGGAAACATCGGGCGAAGGAATCCAGATGGGCCGATTCAACGTCTGGTCGGCAGGGATGAACGTGAGCCTACCCATAGTGATGCCCTCTCTCTGGAAAAATATCCAGATGAGCGATGTGGATATTCATATCGCCATGGAACAAGCACGCGGATCGCGTATCAATCTGGTGAACCAGGTGAAAAAATCGTTCTTTAGCCTCCTCTTGGCTCAGGATAGCTACGGTGTGTTCAAGAAAACATACGAAACGGACTCTATAAACTTGGAAAATATACGCAATAGGTACAACCAAGGTGTAGTAGCCGAGTACGATGTGATCACAGCCGACGTGCGACTGAAGAGCTTGATTCCTAATATACTCCAGTCGGAGAACATGATGAAAATTGCCGAGCTGCAGCTGAAGATGCTGATGGGAGTCGATGGGGATGTGCCCCTTAAAATCGTGGGGTCGTTAGACGAGTATGAACAAACGATGTTTGAAGCGATCGTCCCCGCGGACACGTCGCTTCTGCATAACAGCGATATCAAGCAGTTCGACCTGCAAGCAAAGCAGGCTCAAAATGCCTATGAAATGCAAAAACTGCAGTACGCGCCTACCTTGGTGAGTACCTTTAACTGGACCTACATGAGCCAGAATAACGACTTCAGGTTTTCACACTACCGTTGGGATCCTTACTCCATGCTGGGCTTCACCTTGCAGATCCCCATCTTTAGCGGGGGGCAGCGGTACCATAACGTGAAGCAGTCCGAAATTCAATTGTGGCAACTGCAGGAACAGCGCAAGGATATAGAACGGGGATTGAAACTTTCCATTAAAAATAATTTCGATCTTATCCATAAGAACATCGAGCAGGTAGTAGCTACCCAATCGTCGGTTGAACAAGCGCGCAAAGGGCATGAGATCACGCTCAAGCGATACGAAACGGGAATGGGAACCATCGTGGATGTCAACGCGGCCGCGCTGGCTGTCCTGAATGCCGAGCTGCAGTACAGGAACGCGATTTACGATTACCTTGCTGCCAAGGCCGACTTGGAAAAGGTGTTGGGATACGATATCGAACCGGTGAATTAAGAATTAACGTTCGAAACAAAATACAGAAATAATTATATGAGACAATACAGCTTGTTAAAAATTACCCCGTTAGTGGCAGCGGCATTACTGGCTTCCTGCGGTGGGGGAGATCGTTCGCAAAGCACGGAGAGTGACGCTCCGCAGAAAAGTAAGGTGCGCGTGGAAGAGGTACGGCTCGTGCCGGTGGATCAAGTGTCCACGTTTACAGCAACAGTAGAGGCAGACCAAGTAAATAACATAGCACCCGCGATGGGCGGCCGTATCCGTGAGATCAAGGTCGACGTGGGGGCACGCGTGAAACGGGGACAAGTGGTGGCCACGATGGATGGATCCACGCTTTCGCAGCAGCAGACACAGGTAGCCACGCTACAAAGAGACTACGAGCGGTACCAAGAGCTGTATGAAGTAGGTGGCATCTCCAAACAGCAACTGGATCAGGCGAAAACGCAGTTAGACGTGGCAGAATACGCGTTGGGGAACTTAAACGAAAATACCACCCTCGTAGCCCCTATCAACGGGCTGGTCACCGCGCGTAACTACGATCCGGGCGACGTGGCCACGCAGCTTCCTATACTCACCATCGAGAGCATCAACCCGGTGAAGGTGAAGGTGAACGTGTCGGAGTCTTACTACAGCATGGTCACGATAGGGATGCCGGTGGAGGTGCAGGTAGACGCGCTGGGAAGCGAAACCTTCCAAGGAAAGGTATCCCTCATCCATCCTACCATCGATCCAGTATCGCACACGTTTACCGTGGAGATAACGGTACCCAATAACGACCAACGCCTGCGACCCGGCATGTTCGCGCGCGTACGGATGAACTTCGGAACAAACGAACGGCCGTTACTTGCCGACCGGGCGGTATTGAAACAGGTGGGGTCCAACGACCGTTACGTCTTCTTGGAAAAAGATGGAAAAGCAGTCTACACTCTCGTCGAGTTAGGAGTACGGTTAGATGATAAGTACGAGATCCTATCCGGGCTCAAAGCCGGAGACAAGGTAATCGTGCATGGCAATACCGGGCTTATCGACGGATCCGAAGTGGAGGTCGTACAATGAAGTTTCATGATTTCGGGGCGTGTCGGATCGAGTCGAAGAAACGATATGCCCAAATCCGAAACTTGAAATCAATCCCAAATTCAAAATAAACGAATATGAAGATATACGAAACCGCGGTGAAAAATCCCGTGGGTACCTCAGTAATATTTATCGGGATCGTGTTGATCGGAATACTCTTCTACAGGCAATTACCGGTTGACCTCTATCCCAATATCGACCTGAATATCGTGTCGGTGATGACCTCCTACTCGGGTGCCGGAGCGCAAGACGTGGAGGCCAACGTGACGCGCCCGTTGGAGGATGTGCTGAACACCACCGAGAAATTAAAAGAGATACGATCGCTCTCGAGAGACGGGATGTCGATGATCATGCTGGAGTTTGACTTCGGTACCGACATGGACGCGGTGATGAACGACGTGCGAGATAAAGTGGACATTATAGCGGGATTCCTGCCAGATGGCACGGAAGATCCCATGATCCTGAAGTTTAGCTCCGATATGATCCCTGTAGTGGTGCTTTCAGCCACCGCGGAAGAGAGTGCAGGGGCACTTTACAAGATACTCGACGAGCAGGTGGCTAACCCCCTCAACAGGGTATCCGGCGTGGGTACCGTCTCCGTGGGAGGCGCTCCCCAACGGGAGATACAGGTTAACGTGATCCCCGATAAGCTGGAAGCATACAGCATTTCACTGGAACAGATCGCTCAAGTGATCGCCGCGGAGAACGTGAACGTGCCGGCAGGAGATTTCGATATTGGTACGCAAACCTACATGCTGCGGCTCGAAGGCGAGTTCAAGGACAGCAAGCATTTGAACGATATCGTGGTAGGGAATAACCAGGGAAGAGCCATCTACCTGCGGGATGTGGCCACGGTGAAAGATACGGTGGAGAGCCGCATCCAGGAAAACTATACCAACGGGCGACGTAGCGCGAGCATCGTGGTACAGAAACAGTCGGGCGCCAATACCGTGGCTATTGCTGACGCGGTGAGAAGCCAGCTTCCCGAGCTGAAGAAAAACCTTCCACCCGATATCGAAATCGAGACGGTGATGGATACATCCGACTATATCAAGACCTCCATCAACAGCTTGCTCGAGACCATTTTCTTGGCATTGATTATCGTGGGTGTCATCGTGCTCTTCTTCTTGGGGAGATGGCGAGCCACGGTTATCATCATGGTGGCGATCCCCATCTCGCTGATCGGGTCGTTCATCTACCTGTTCCTCACCGGAAATACCATTAATATTATATCGCTATCGGCACTCTCGATCACCATCGGGATGGTGGTAGACGACGCGATCGTGGTACTCGAAAATATCACTTCTCATATCGAACGGGGTAGCCGGCCCAAACAGGCAGCTGTCTACGGAACCGAAGAGGTCTCCCTGTCGGTAATCGCGTCTACGCTTACCATTGTCGCGGTGTTCTTGCCGATGACCATGGTGGGTGGATTCGCTGGGGTAATGTTTAAACAGCTGGGATGGATGGTGAGTATCATCATCACACTTTCGTTGATTATATCGCTTACGCTCACGCCCATGATGAGCGCGCATATGATGCGTTCCTCAAAGGAGGCGAAGGTATCCGGGTTCGACCGGTGGTATAATAAACGAATACTGCCTCTTCTGGATAAACTCGATCACGGGTACGCTCGCCTCGTGAATTGGGTGTCGAGACGGAGACGAACAACCCTCGCGGGAGTGATCCTGATATTTATCGTGGGCGCGGTAATCAGTGCGGTGACCCTTCGTACCGAGTTTATGCCGGCGTCCGATAATAACTCCATTGCCATGACCGTGGAGATGCCGACGGGTACACGGATGGAGGTGGCACGTGAGGTGGGACAAGGTATCGCGCAGCGGTTGAGAGAAAAGTACCCCGAAATAGAGATTGTCTCCTTTAGCGTGGGGGCGGCCAGTGAGGACGACTCTTGGGCAGCTATGCAGGACAATGCTTCCAACATCATGACGTATACCATGCGGCTCACCGAGGCGAAAAACAGGAATAAAACCATTTACGATATCTCGGACGAGATACGGGCCGATCTGGGCGATATGCCGGAGCTCCACCGCTTTCAGGTACAACCGGGTGGAGGCGATATGGGCATGACCGGCGGCAGTAACGTGGCGTTGGATATCTACGGGTACGACCTCGCGCTCACCGACCAGGTGGCCGAGGACGTGAGAAGCTTCCTCGAGAACGTGGATGGACTGAGAGATATCACCGTGTCGCGGAAGGATTACCGGATGGAGTACCAAATCCAGTTCGACCGGGAGAAGCTCTCGCTGAACGGGCTGAATATGATGACCGCTGCAAATGCCGTGCGTAACCGGATTAACGGCCTCACCATGTCGCGTTACCGTGAAGATGGAGAAGAGTACGATATCAGGGTACGTTTTGAAGAGCAATACCGGCAGTCGATTGAAGATATAGAAAATATCCTCATTTACAACCCTATGGGGATAGGAGTGCGGGTGCGAGACCTGGGGCAAGTGGTGGAGACATCGTCGCTTCCCCAAATCGACCGTCAAGACAGGCAGCGGATCGTGACCGTAAGTGGAACCATCTACGGGCGCGCGTTGAGTGAAGTGGTGGATGACGTGAATAGCGTGCTCGCCCAGGCCGATCCTCCTTCGGGAGTGCAAGTGGAAATAAGCGGGTCGCTCGAAGATCAGCAAGAGGCATTCTCGGAGCTGGCTTTACTGCTCATGATCGTGTCCCTGTTGGTATACATCGTGCTTGCTTCTCAATTCGAATCGCTCACGTACCCGTTCATGATTATCTTGACCGTTCCCTTCGCGTTCACGGGATCGCTCCTGTTGCTCGCGATCACGGGAGAACCTTTGGGTATCATGGGATTCGTGGGATTGATCATGCTCGTGGGGATGGTGGTGAAGAATGGTATCGTGCTTATCGACTATATCAACCTGAACCGGGAGAGGGGAATGTCCATCATCACCGCCGTGGTACACGGGGGACGCTCGAGGCTCCGCCCCGTTTTGATGACTACCTTTACCACCATCTTGGGTATGATACCTCTGGCAGTGGGAACCGGTCAAGGCTCCGAGATGTGGCAGTCGCTGGGGATCTCCATTATCGGGGGGATGACGTTCTCAACCATTATCACCTTGGTTCTCATTCCCGCTATCTACTCCATGATGGCAGGATATGGTGTGCGCAGACAGCGCCGCAAACACCGTAAGCAATTGGAACTGATTGGATGATGTGGTGATTAAATGATTGTATCTTTTTCTAAAAAAAATATGAAAGCAGTAATGATTATGTTAGACCAAGCACACTACGAGCAGGTAGTGGAAGAGCTGGGGTCACTCAACATACGAGGATTCACCTCGTGGAAAGAAGTATATGGCAGGGGCAGCAAGGATGGGATCCCGCACTACGGGACCCACGCGTGGCCCTCGGTTAATAATGCCATCCTCACCATGGTGGAAGACGACCGGGTTCAGCTCCTATTAAAACGGTTGAGAGAGATCGACGAGGAGTCGGCCAACCTCGGGTTGCGTGCCTTCGTCTGGAACGTGGAGGATATGATTTAACCGATTTGATGGACAGAAATATGATTTGTTGTAAAGAACCGGGCATGAACTTGCTCGGTTTTTTTGGCTCTCGGCCACACGAGTAGTACCCGCCTACAACGAATAGTTTCGTTTTGCAGAATGGCGGGTGGCATTGCTTGGTGGATCTCGCGGGGCGTTAAATTGTTTCCTCCCCTCTTGACTTCTCGTGCGATAAATTGTATCTTTGCAAGACTAAGGTTATCATTTTTATTTATTAAACTGCCCGTTGTTATGTTACAATCATTGTTGCAGAACTCCTATTTTTCCGTTTTTGTTATCATAGCGCTCGGCTATCTTTTGGGGCGTATCAAGATAAAGGGGATGTCGCTGGATGTATCGGCGGTCATCTTCATTGCGCTGATCTTTGGTCATTTCGGGGTGACGATCCCTCAGTCGCTGGGTTACTTCGGACTGGTGCTCTTTATTTTCACCATCGGTATTCAGTCGGGGCCGGGCTTCTTTGATTCGTTTCAAAAGAGCGGGGGCAAGCTCTTGATGATGGCCTTTATCATTGTTGGCGTGGCAGGCATCACGGGACTGGCGGTAGGGCATTTCATGGGCATCGGCATTGCGGAGCTTACCGGGTTGATTGCCGGGGCGCTCAGCAGCACCCCGGGATTGGCCGTGGCAATCGATAAC
>JAAYTC010000351.1 GCA_012518155.1 Bacteroidales bacterium
CCAAGGAAGAGATGGCCCGCCTCTTCAGCGTTTCCCGCCCCGCGTTGGTCAAGGTGATGATGGAGATGGCAGCGGAAGGCATCATCGACGTCAACCGCCGCGACATCCGCATCAAAGAACGAGCCACGCTCCAGAATATGATTTAAGGTGAATTTACTTTCTATTCAGGAAATCAAAATTAAACTTCCAATCCAGCGAATTTATTTGACTGTTCAATTCTCTCAATCTTTTACTACTGCGAAGGGCAGCATATAAATCAAGCGGTCTATCTCCATTTTGTTCAGTTTATTTTGTAACAAATATAGCATAGATTTGTTACAATTGTGATTACTTTTAGTGAATCCACACTCAGATACATCTCCAACTGTGAGTTTCTGCTTGTAGTTTTAAGTGAAGTTTTCGTTATCTAAGGCAGTTATTCGAAATTTTCGAATAGCTGAATTTTCATGCTTTACAATTCAAACCCTCCCTTCAAGATAAACTCTCTAAGCAAGTTCTGTGCTTTAATATTTGCCCTGAACTGAGACAATGAAGTGCCCTCGATTCTCTCGAAATAGAGTTTTGCCTTTTCTTTATCGATGGTATTCTTCAGATCATCAAACCGTCCATACTCGTTTATATTTCCCGGCGTGATATTTGAATTCATCATATCACGGAGCTTCCTTTCGTCCAATCCAAGAATCTTCGATATGTGAAGTATTTCGGCATTCTTTGCATCGGTCTGGTACCGCGTGATGTAATCCCTGAGCGTATTGTTCTCATTCACCACCACATCTCCTCTTAAAACATCATTAAGAAAAATATTGGCATACTTCTGTTCTTCTCTTGAAGGCGATGCAAACGATTTATGCAATTCCTCCAAGGCCTTTTTGAACTCTTCGCTTTCACTCCCTTCCGTTTTTAGTGTTTTAAGGTACTTGTCAAACCTCGAGTTCATGTAGTTGGTGTCAATCACATCTGTATCAATCTCGGTAAGGTGACCCACAATCTCGAAAGGAATATTAGGCGACTCCCCCGTTTCGCTGCTACCGCTTGGGAGCTCTTTATAACGCTGGGCCCACACCTTGTAAAAATTCTCATCAATAGTTACAAACAGCTCCCGTTTATCCTTTCTTTTACCGAAAGTATATAAAGACTTATCCCAATTGAATCCCTGAATCCGTGCCGCCTCCAGATACTGGTTAAATTCTTTGAACAGTTTCGCGAACTTTCCTCTTTCCGAGAGGTCATCCGGTAGTTTTTCAAACGCGGGAACCCCCGCGTTTTCAAACAGCTCAACAATTTCCACAGCAATCTCATTCATCTTCTCAAGGTTACTTTCCAGCTTGGGTACAAACAAGGTAAACGGCTTATCTCCCGAGTACAACTTCACCGCGTTCTCAATATTTTGCTCCATGGTATGCGGCTTTCTGTAATACCTGATTGTCCCGAAAGGCTTATCCGGCCCAAACAGTCGGTTCGTTCTCGAAAAAGCCTGAATAATATTCTCGTACTGCAACAGCTTATCCAAGTAGAGCGTGTTCACCCATTTAGAATCAAAACCCGTTAACATCTGGTCCACCACGATAAGCAAGTCAAGCTGCTTCTCCGTTGTCAGTTCAATCCTATTGTACGGCTTCTTATGCGCGAGTCGAGCCGAGATATCCTTCTTGAACTGCGAGTGCATTGCCAGTCTAAAATCCTGCCCGTACCTCTCGTTATAATCCTCCATTATCTCTATCAGTCCTTCCTCTTTATCCATCACTCCCGCCTTGTTATCAATATTCGGGTCAAACAAAGCGGTCACCTTCAAATGGGGCATCTCTTTTTTAATCAACCTGTAATACTCGATCGCTTCATGGATACTATTGGTTGCGAACAACGCGTGAAACTTGCTGTTTTGGCTCAGCGTAACCCAGTTATCCTTTATGTCCTCCACCACTTTCTCTCTATGCTC
>JAAYTC010000352.1 GCA_012518155.1 Bacteroidales bacterium
GAATACATAGCTGAAAAATTCCCCGGAGCCAAGGTGTTCTTCTGCGCAGGCTCAGTTGGAATGGGAGTTTATGAAAGCTATAAGATTGGCGTAGATGAGGCTTTAGAGGATTTCGCTGATAAGGTCACATTAGTTGAAACTCTGCATGGGGATTGGGAGACAGAAAAATCCATGCAGGTAACCCAGGATTTTATTGCTACAGGCAAAGAATTTGACGTAATCTTTGCTAACAACGACTTGCAGGCCAGGGGTTGTCACAATGCCCTTAAGGAAGCCGGCATGGAAGATATTCCAGTTATCTCGACCGGCGGTGCACCTGTAGGTTTGGATATGATTCGTGAAGGTTCGGCATATGCTAATATGACTGCACCTGTTAACATTCAAGGATTAATTGCATTCCGTTTCCTTTGGGAATATGTTAACGGTGTTCCGATTGCAGAGACTAGTATCCCATTACCCATTATTCCAGTAGATTCTTCTAATATTGACACCGCAATCAGCTGGGATAATAACGAAGGGGCACTTGAACACATCGGCGGAATCGAACCATAAGCTCCGGTACAAAATTAATTGATAGGGTGCCGGAAACGGCACCCTATCAATTAAATTATAAATCATATAAAAAGATGTGGTGATAATGATGGGCGATGGTAACAAACTGGTAATTCAAATGAAAGATATCGTTAAGACCTTTCCCGGGGTTATTGCACTCAATAAGATGACAATCGATCTGTATAAAGGAGAAATCCATTGCCTGGTTGGCGAAAATGGGGCGGGAAAATCAACTTTGGTGAAGGTATTGTCTGGAGCTTATGCCCCGGATAGCGGTGAAATCTATGTGGACGGGAAAATGTATAGCGGTATGACTTCACTGCTTTCCCGTGACCTGGGTATCAGTATAATTTATCAGGAGAACCTGCTGGTTCCCTCCATGAACGTTGTTGAAAATGTCTTTGTTGGGTGTGAGTTAACAAAGAACGGTTTTGTAGATAAAAAGAAAATGAGGGAATACGTACAAGAAAAATGTAGTGAATTGGGCATCCAGCTGAATTTAGAAAGAACCATAGCAAGCCTAAGCGTGGCTGAGCAACAATTCGTTAAGATCTTAAAGGCTCTGGTAACAAATCCGCGTATATTGATTATGGATGAACCCACCTCTATGTTTAACGTGGAGGATGCCGGGCGTGTATTAAAAATAGTAGAAAATATTGCAAAAAATGGTGTGAGTATTATCTATATATCACACTTCTTAAAAGAGGTTGTCCAAATCGCAGATAGAATCACCGTCATCCGAGATGGTGTACATGTGAGAACCTATGATAATACAGAAAAAGATGTAGACTTAGATAATATTGTCCAGGATATGGTAGGAAGACCCGTGGATATGTTCTATAGAAAAGAAGAGCATCCAATTGGCGAGGTGGTCTTTGAAGTAGAAGATCTTCTGGTATCCAAAGAGGCACCACCTGTAAGTTTTTCTGTTCGCAAGGGCGAAATATTAGGAATTGCAGGCATGGTAGGATCGGGTAGGACGGAAATTGCTAATGCCATAGTTGGAGCAGCGTGGAAGTTTGGCGGTGTGGTACGGTATAACGGTAAGGTGCTGGATATACGCACGCCCCGAGACAGTATTAATCATGGTATAGCGTATATTACTGAAGATAGACAACAACTCGGACTAATGCTGGGTGGCAGCATCACTGAAAACCTCACCATCGTTGGACTGGACAAGAAATTTAAGGGTTTTTTCTTCAGTGTAAAACGCTCGGTGAATAAGGTAATTGATATCATTAAGAGACTGCAAATAAGAATGGTAAGCCCTATGCAGCAGGTACAAAATCTATCCGGAGGTAACCAACAAAAGGTAGTGCTGGGCAAGTGGCTTTTTACTGATTGCGATCTGTTTATTTTTGATGAACCAACAAGGGGAATCGATGTTAATGCCAAAGCCGAGTTTTATAAAATGATGTCAGAATTAACTCAGCAGGGCAAATCCATTATAATGATCTCTTCGGATATGCCTGAAATCATTTCCATGTGTGACCGAATCGTCGTGCTGAGAAAA
>JAAYTC010000353.1 GCA_012518155.1 Bacteroidales bacterium
AGGATACCCTGTCCCCCGACCCCCGCGATAATGATGTTTTTGTTCATGTTTACGTTTGTCTGTTTCAGTAAAGAGTGCTTGAAACCGTCAGTTATTGCATGGCTTCTTTTTGTCTCTTCTCTCTTTTTCGGTTCTTCTTCGCAGTCTGCACGCACTCGCGTTGCGCGATAATTACGGATACCCCCTCGTGTTCCAGCTCTTCCTTTAACACCGCCACATTTTCGTCGAAATTCTTCCTCAGTGGAATAATCGATCGGATATGCTCCTCCTCCACGCCTACACCTTTGCAGATATCGTGGAACCGTCCCGTTCCCGCTGAATCCTGTCCCCCCGTCATCGCGGTCGTACCGTTATCGGAAATAATCACGGTGATGGGCGACCGGTCGTTTACCGCGTCGAGCAACCCCGTGATCCCCGAATGGGTGAAGGTAGAATCCCCGATCACGCACACGGCCGGGCGAATGCCTGCATCGGCCGCCCCTTTGGCCATGGTGATGGCCGCCCCCATATCCACGCACGTATCGATGATGTTGTGTGGCGGCAGTGCTCCCAACGTGTAACATCCGATATCGCCGAACACGTGGCGTTCGGGATAGGTTTCCATGACCTTGTTAAGGGCATCAAACAGGTCGCTGTGGCTACATCCTTTGCAAAGCATGGGAGGCCTGCCTTTCACGATTCCGGGAATCTCTCGCCCGTTTCCGGTATCCATTCCTAATGCCTCTGCAAGCAAGTTAGGGGATAGCTCCCCCGTTCGCGGCAGTGCCCCGTCCAGTCGCCCCCGGAACTGTTTATTGCCGAAGTATCCTTTCAGCAGTTCCTCGTACACGGGATACCCCTCCTCCGCGATCATGATATCGGGGTATTGTTCAGTGAACGCGGTAATGAGTTTTTCGGGCAGCGGGTATTGCGCGATCTTCAACACGGCCACCGGCAGGTCGAATGTTGTAATCGCCTCCATCACGTAGTTGTAGGCGATACCGAAGGCAATCACCCCTTTTTTGCCTTTCGCTTCGATTACCCGGGTATAGGGCGACGCTTCCGACAGGGCGACCAATTTCGCCTGTTTGTCCAGCAGTTGTTGGTAATTCCTCCGGGCGTTCGCGGGAAGCAGGATCCATTTCCCTTTCTCTCGCGAGGGCTGGAGTTTGTTTTGTTCTTCCCGATCGCTCCGCACGATGGGAGCCCTCGAGTGCGAAAGCCTCGTGGGTACTCGAAGCATCACCGGCAGTCCCGTCTCTTCCGACAAAGCGAATCCCTGCCGCGTCATCTCGTACGCCTCCTGTTGGTTGGCCGGTTCCAGTACCGGAATCATGGCAAACTTGCCGTATACACGGCTATCCTGCTCGTTTTGCGAAGAGTGCATCGAAGGGTCGTCGGCCACCACCACCACGAGTCCCCCGTGCACCCCCGTGATGGAGGCGTTCATGAAAGCGTCTGCCGCCACGTTCAACCCCACGTGTTTCATGCACACCAGGCTTCTTTTGCCCGCGTACGACATTCCCAGCGCGGCCTCGAAAGCGGTCTTCTCGTTCGTGGACCACGCGGCCCGCACGGCCAGCTGCTCAACGCGTGCCGATCGCTGTATAAATTCAGTGATTTCCGTGGAGGGAGTACCCGGGTAGGCATATACCCCCGAAATTCCTGCATCCAGTGCCGATTGCGCGATGGCTTCGGCCCCCAGTAGTAGTTGTTTGTTCATATCCTTGTTCACGCGCCTTTCGTGGATTGCAAATTACGCGAAAAGCGCGCCTTTAAAGTGTGTTTTATCCGAAAAAATAGATTTCAGGTTACAAAATTACAAAAAATAAACCGTTGGAGCATCAAATTCTCAATTACATTAAGAATTAATCATTTTATCATCGATGAGGCTATAATCCTATAGTGCTTCACGGTTATGAATATAATCTTCTAGATCACTAAAAAAGGTATCCAACGTTACACAATTATTCGGGAAATCTTTGGGAGCCGATCTCCTTCTAAATTTCTTGTGGATTATGATCCACGAGTTATGTTAAAATATATAGAATTGAAATTTACTAAGGAAAATAGTTCATGCGCTATACTATTTATTAATAGCATTGGATATCAGGAGTTATTTATTAACTGTTTGATAGCCGCTATAAAATCAACTGCCTGAGAATATAATGGTGTGGTAATATCTTTGTCGAAATAGATATAAACGTCATAATCTCCGCTGTGGCGTTTAGCAATCTAAAGAAGTTTGAGAATTTTCTAATCGCAGCCGGATTATCTCGGTCCTTTCACTATCGTTCATATCTTTACTCCTTCACGTAATACATTGTGATAAAACGAAGTTGCCTTATAGGTTGTCTCCCATTGTGTACGTGATATAACCAGAGGATTGATTAAAATGCCGCTTTCCACTTCCACGTCGTAAAGTGGAAAGGTAATAGATTGTTGTTCGGTAAGCGACAGTTTTTCCACCTCAACAAGTATAAGAAGGTCTATATCGCTGTCGGGGCGTGCATCGCCACGAGCTTCGCTGCCGTAAATTATTACCGTGGCTGCAGGGGCAACCTGTCTGAGAATACGCTTTAAGGATTGAACCACTTCGTAACGTTTCATAATCTTCGTTTTATATCCAATTAAGTCTCATTAAATGCTTTGTTTCATTACGGTATATAAAGATATATGTTTTTTCTCTTTTATCAAAGAGTTATGATGATTTATAGAGCTACCTTCGCTGTACTTGGGCCGGTTCCTCCTTATATCCTCCATATAGCCACCTTATATCCTCCTTATAAATTAATAAGGAGGAACCAGAGATGGTACGGAGTAGGTACGATGGTTGAGAGGCAGCCAAAAAAAGGGGGCTGTCAACTTTTTGAGACAGCCCCTTTCTTTTTACAATTGGAATCAAACGTGGTTAGTCACGATCCCTTCTCGGTCCATCGTGCCTTTGTCCTTCGTTTCTTTCCGGACGTTCCAGCAGTACTTTTCTAGAAAGTTTAAATTTGCCGGTACGTGGATCGATATCGATCAATTTCACCTGGATGGTATCTCCTTCCCTGAATCCGGCATCTTCCACGTTTTCTAATCGTTTCCAATCGATTTCAGAGATATGTAACAATCCGTCCTTACCCGGCAGGAACTCACAGAAGAGCCCGTAAGGCATCACCGAACGGACGGTCGCGTCGTATACTTCGCCCACTTCGGGAACGGCCACGATACCTTTGATCTTATTCATCGCCGCGTCGATAGACGCTTTGTTGGTAGCGGATACTTCCACGCGCCCCTTGTTTTCGATCTCTTCGATGGTGATGATGGCACCCGTTTCTTCCTGAATGCCTTGGATGATTTTTCCTCCCGGCCCGATCACGGCACCGATAAAGTCTTTCGGTATCTCGATCACCTCGATACGTGGCGCGTGCGGTTTCATGTCGGCTCTTGGTTCGGGCATCGTTTCCATCATCTTGCCCATGATATGTTCACGTCCTTCCTTGGCTTGGGTAAGAGCTTTTTCGAGTATCTCGTAAGATAGCCCGTCTACCTTGATATCCATTTGCGCGGCCGTGATCCCTTTTTCGGTTCCACATACTTTAAAGTCCATATCACCCAAGTGATCTTCGTCGCCCAAGATATCTGATAGCACCGCGAAGTTTTGCCCTTTATTTTCGGATATCAGTCCCATGGCGATACCGCTCACCGGCCTTTTGATCTGTACCCCGGCATCCATGAGTGCTAATGTTCCCGCGCAGACGGTAGCCATTGATGACGACCCGTTTGATTCTAGGATATCTGATACAATGCGCACCACGTAGGGGTAGTCTTCGGG
Organism: Bacteroidales bacterium; assembly: GCA_012518155.1. Classification (GTDB taxonomy): domain Bacteria; phylum Bacteroidota; class Bacteroidia; order Bacteroidales; family Dysgonomonadaceae; genus Proteiniphilum. Next base: position 3,800 of record JAAYTC010000353.1, read on the forward strand.
GAGCATTCGCTTGAGTGCCCGGTGTGCCAAGTTCCCGTGTCCAATTTCCCTGCGACCAGTTCCTCTTTGTGGGCGAGCATCTCCTGTAGAGAAAGGGGGGAAGTTGTAATGCAATAGAAAACGGTCGTGTCCGTGTACCAGTGCATCGTCCACGATCTTTTCATCCAATTTCGTACCCAACGTTACCGTTGTGAGCGATTGAGTTTCTCCACGCGTAAAGAGCGCCGATCCGTGTGGCCCGGGGATGAAGTCTACCTCGCCCCAGATTGGCCGTATCTCGTTGGTCTCCCGGCCGTCCAGTCGTTTTCCTTCGTCGAGTATGCTGCGACGCATCGCTTCTTTCTCCACCTCGTGGTAGTAGCGGGATATCATCGCTTCCTTCTCTTCCAATTCCTCTTCGGGAATCAGTTCCAGAAAGTCGGTTTTAATTGCTTCAAACGCCGCGATTCTTTCGTGTTTATTGGGATTTTGTGAAGTAGCTACTTCGTACGCGCGCTGGTAGCACTTCTCCCACACCAATTTCTTGAGTTCCTCGTCGTTCTCTTCGTGGCTATAATCCCGTTTTACCGTTGTTCCAGCCAGTTGGGATAGTTCCAGTTGAGCCTGGCACTGTATCTTGATGGCTTCGTGTGCGAATTTGATTGCTTCTAGCAAATCAGCTTCGGGCACCTCGTTCATTTCTCCCTCTACCATCATGATATTATCGATGGTAGCTCCCACCATGATATCCATATCAGCTTTTTCCAGTTCATTGAAGGTAGGGTTCACCACCAGTTGCCCGTCTATACGTGCTACACGCGTTTCCGATATCGGCCCATTAAACGGTATATCCGATACAGCCAATGCAGCTGAAGCGGCCAATCCTGCTAAGGCGTCCGGCATATCTTCCCCGTTGGAAGAAAATAGAATCACGTTCACGAATACATCGGCATGGTAATCATCCGGGAAGAGGGGGCGTAGAGCACGGTCAATCAACCGGCTGGTCAATATCTCTGAATCCGAAGGCCTTCCTTCGCGCTTCATGAATCCACCCGGAAAACGCCCGGAAGAGGCGAACTTTTCCCTGTATTCCACTTGCAAAGGCATGAAATCGGTTCCTGGGGTGGCTTCTTTGGCAGCGGTAACGGTGGCCAGTAAAAAGGTATCACCCATTCGGAGGGTGACAGACCCGGCTGCTTGCTTTGCCAATTTCCCCGTTTCCAGCGTAATGATGCGCCCGTCTGGCAGCTCAATACGCGTACTAATTGGATTTGTCATAAATTAAAATATATTTTTTCCATAAATTCCCCCAAAGGTACATAAAGTTTTGGTTTCATGGGTCATTTGGATAGAAAAAGTGAATCGGTCGCCTCAAAGACACAAAGTGAATCGCCTCAAAGTTACATTTATTTCCCGGAATAATGGGTGTAAAGCCACACTTTTCTCCTTATCTGTTGTGTATTTACAAAATCGGAGATGAAAACGTTGCGAAATCGAATATATACATGAAATAAAAAGACAGGAACGCACCGTGGGGCGTTCCTGAATCAGGAAAAGAAAATAAACTTAAACAGATCTTTTACAAAATGAAAAAGAAAATAAAAAAGTAAAAATGAGTTACTGTAATCCGTTTATCTCTATTTCGTGATTATATGGCTATTTTTCTTGTACTTCCACACGTCGCGCTTGAATAGTCAATGCTTCGCTACCCGAAGTTTTCGGATCTTTCCCTTCTCCCGATGTAGAGAGCCTGGAGGCATTGATCCCTTGCCCCACTAGGTAGTTCTTCACTGCTTCGGCTCTTCTTACGGAGAGGCGGTCGTTGTACGTGTCGGTTCCCACGTGGTCGGTGTAACCGGTGACCTCAACGTCGGTATCGTTGAGCTCCTTCAGTACGGATACGATCGTCGCGAGTTCCGTCGCGTATTTCTGGGTGTCCACCACGTCGCTATCGAACGCGAAGTGGATGGGCGGAAATTCCGGAAACTGCTTTATCACCACGGGTTTCGGATCAGGTTTCGGTTCTGGCTTCGGCTCTGGTTTCGGTTCCGGTGCCGGATCGGGAGCGGGCGGAGGAGTCGGTGCCGGTGGCTCATAGACTACCGGTTCGGTTCTCGCGGGGCTCTTGCCCAAGTTGATCTTGATACCTGCGAGCACGTTAAATTGCCAGTCGGGGTTACTTGCTCTCTTCGAGTTAAAGTGATCGTCGAGCAGCGTGGCATTCCCTTCCAGCGTGAGGGCTACTGCCTCGTTCAAGCGGAAATTAGCTCCCAATCCAAAACGTCCCCCCAGGAACCCTTTGTTAGGTTGCCAGAGGTACTCTAAGTCATACATCCCAAGGTCGAGCGCGTTGGCTCCATCGTTTTCAAAGCCGTAAGCATAAGCCCCTCCCCCGAAGAGGTAAGGGTTTACCACACGTTCCGGTTTATATCCCCCGAAAAATGCTGCCAAGTCGAACACTAGGTCTATATTCCCTTGCACGAACTTGAAGTCATACAATTGTGCAGGGGCTATCCATCCCCCTTTCCCTTGCCATCCCGAAGCACCAAGGCGCATACCGAACACGGGGCTAAAGTTGTACCCGAGGTTCAACGCCGCGGCGGGTGAGATCAGGTCCATAAACCCGGCTTCGCCCAACGTGTGAGCGGCACCGCCTTGCAATTGCAGGTAGGTACGCGGTTTCTCTTGTGCCGAGGCGAGCATGGGAAGAAGGATTAAAGCCAACACATGGATTAAAATATTTTTCATAGGTTCTTTAAATTAATGAAAGTAGAGGCACGGCACGAAGCCGCGTCTCTACTTTGCTATTTATTTTGGTTAGACCATAATACTATGGACGAGCCATTATATTGATGACAGTTAATTTCCACTTCCCACCTTAACGGTGATTACAAAATTATCTGTTACTGTTCCCCATTTGTGAACTACAGAAACTGGAATGGAAACCTTAAATTCGTTCAGAACAGCACCCGTTGATTGATTTTCCCAAGTAACTGTGAATTCGTTTGCAAAATAGTAGGTGGTGCCATCGGAAATAACCGTGGTGGTTCCCGCCGCGGCAACAGCGTCAATCTTAATTTGCATACCTTCTGGGATCGGGAAGGTGACCTGTTCTACGATATTGCCACTTGTGTTAATATTGCATTTTGCATTGTCAATATCAAATACAAACGGAGAGCTGTACCTTTCAGTCGGTACTGTAACTGGCTCGTACCACCATCCAAGTACCAATGGAAAATTAGGATGCCTTACTCTATCAGCTCCAGGTAATAAACCGGCAAATGTCCAATCTGAAACAATTTCTGTGCCTGCTATTGATTCTATTCCTACTTCATAATGATCGATCAACGAACGTCCGTAAGGAGTGGTTACGTCGAGCGATGCTCCATTCCAATCATAGAGGATGGTGGTTGGCGTATAAAGGTTCAAGAGGTAGGAGTTCAGTCCTTGGTTAGCTTGATCAAAAACTGATGCATCTTGTGGCAAGTTGAATTCAAGTGGATAGGTGAATTCCACGTTAAATGGAACCCGCAAGTTGATCCAGTTATAGGTCATGCCATTTATATACCCCTTCGGTTGTACCGATACACTCTTCCCAACCAGTCCTTTAGAGGCATTGGAAAGTGGCGCGTAGTTGCCCCAAGATCCTCCAAGATTTACAGTTTCGTCATCTACATTGAGACGTATAAAGTATTTTCTTGGGTCTAATGGATCAGTTTCGATACGTGCCGCGAGATTACCACCTTGACGTAATTCTGTACCATTGGCTGCAATAACATATCCTGATGGAGCCGAAGTGAATACAAAGTAGGGTGTCAATGCTTCGTCGCAATCCCCTGGCAGCGGTGTGAAGATGAAACTGCCGGATGTATGCATGAACGCGTTGTTCAACAATGCTTCGTAAGCGGTTGAAGTCTTCCCTGCTTGTTCCAGGATAGTCGGGTTCACGACGATCTTATTTCCGGACAGGATCGCCGTGTTGTCGGTGAGGCTGTAAGTCGGCAGTTTTACTTCAAGTTCCCACGTAAGGATAATGTCGGGCCTGTATCCTTGCGACGACAAGGTGGTTTTGATGGTATACTTACCGGCCGGTGCGGTATTCTTAACGGTTCCTTCGATATAGTTTTCTAACTGGCCGGATTGGGTATCTTGGTAAGTTTCGTAACTAAATTCGAAGTCGGTTACATTCGCGAAATTCCCCGGTATGGCAGGAATAAAGCTAGAAATCGAGTGGGTGATAGCGCCCGTGTACTCGTCGAAGAACAGGTCTTTGCCCAGTTTCACTCTTTCGTGGTTGAAAACCTGATCCATATCGGCTCTCAGCTTGTTGCCATCGGTAAATACATACTCGGCATCGCAATTGAGCGTGAACGGATCGAGCACGATCGTTGGGATATCGGAAATAGCATCGAGATCGAAGTTGTCG
>JAAYTC010000354.1 GCA_012518155.1 Bacteroidales bacterium
AAGATTTTTTTAACTCCCCAAACGTGAGATCTTTATGTGCCCCTTTATCGTTGGTCCAACAGAGTGCACGCTTATCGGGGTTCGTTTTTGCCCACTCGTCCACCACGTCGTACGCGAAGTTGAAGTTCTCCGGTACCTCTACTCGGTAATTTTCCACGAAGTCGCGATGGGACGCGAACGATGTTTGCTTTACAAATTTTTCTATCATTTGATAACCTAGTATATGCTATTACGAGTATCTATCACGGGTACAGGATCACGGCAAGAAATTTCACCGGTTTGTCGTTCATCGCTTTCATGCCATGGGGCAGTGACGAGTCGAAGTAGATGCTATCGCCCTTGCCCAGTACAAGATTTTTCCCGTTTATGTTCATCAGCATGCTCCCTTCCAAGATCATGTTGAACTCTTGGCCCGCGTGGATGTTTTTGTAAAAATCGGTATCCATCGGCTTGGGTTCTACCGTTACCACGAATATCTCGGCCACGTTATTGGTAAACCCCGAAGTGAGGGACTGGTACTTGTAGGCCGATACCCTTTCGACGCTCACCCCTTGATCTTTGCGCGTGATGAAATAGGAGTTCATACGCGGTTCGGTACCAAACATCAAGGTTGATATGTCCACGTGAAATTCCCGCTCGATGCGCTGCAGGAACGATACCGAGATATCCTGTTCCCCGCTTTCAAAATCCAAGTAATCTGCCAAGTCCACTTCCAGCTTTCGTGCCATCTCCGTGGGCGTGAGGTCGAGCGCGTCGCGCAATCCTTTGATCCGTTCTCCTATCTGTTTCAAGTCGGTTGTCATCACTGTTTCCTCCTGCGTTAGGTTATAAGTTACGTATACCGCGAAGATACATTTTTTTTCGGTTAGCAAGCGCGTAATTATCTGTTTTGATGGATAAGCAGCGCGAGAATGTCCGGATATTATTCCAGCGTTAGATAAACAGGAAAAGGCTAAAAGCCATGATGGCCATTCCAAGGACCAGCCCGATGATGGAAAGGTGGTGTTTGCCATACTTTTCAGCACTGGGGAGCAGCTCGTCCAACGATATATAGATCATTATACCCGCTACAGCAGCAAGGATAATGGCGTTTAACACCGGACTCCAGAATGGCATCAGGAACAGGTACGCGATCAAGGCACCGAGCGGTTCAGCCAAGCCCGACGCGAAAGAGAGCCAGAATGCTTTTTTCTTGCTGCCCGTCGCGTGGTAAATGGGTACCGCTACCGCGATCCCCTCGGGAATGTTGTGAATGGCGATGGCGGCGGTGATGGGAATGGCTACCTCTAAGGATGTAAGTGCCGACATGAAGGTGGCGATTCCCTCGGGGAAGTTGTGAATAGCAATGGTGATCGCGGTGATGATGCCGGTATGTTTCAACCGGTGATTCGATCGCATCTCCTCCACGCCATGCATCTCGTGCGGATTCTGTGCTTTGGGCACTAAGAAATCGATGAGGCCAATCAAACCGATGCCCCCGAACAGGCCAAAGATCATGTAGAGCATGCCTTTTTTTTCGCCAAACTCGTCGGAGAGCGACTCGAGCGAAGTGGGCAACATCTCCATGAAGGAGACGTAAATCATTACCCCCGCGGAGAGGCCGAGCGCGAAACTAAGGAAGTTGGTATTGGTGCGCTTGGCCACGAACGCGATCAAGCTCCCGATACCGGTAGAGATACCCGCGATAAAGGTGAGGGTAAACGCGATCAGAACGGTTTGATTGTCCATTATCATGCTTGATCCATCCCAACGATTTCTTTCATTATCTCCTCGTGTATCTTGCCGTTAGAGGCTACCATCTCTCGAGCAAAGACAAAGCGGTCTCCTCCCGAAAAATCGGTACAGGTGCCTCCGGCTTGGATCAGGATGAATGCCCCGGCTGCCACATCCCAGGGCGAAAGGCCCGAGTGAAAGAACGCGTCGGTCACGCCGGCAGCCACGTAGCAAAGGTCCAGCGCGGCCGACCCCTTGATTCGGAAGCTGGCTTTACGGAACTGTTTCAATGCCCGTTGGAGGATTTGCTCCCCCTGTTGGTTCAGGCTGTAGGGAATGCCAAAACCGATATAGCCGTTCTCGATGGAAGCGTGCCAGCTCACCGATAGCTGTTCGTCGTTCATATAGGCTTTGCCCCCTTCGGTTGCCCAGTACATTTGATTGACTACCGGGTCGTGAACCACGCCTAAAATGGTTTCACTGCCTCGTGTTAGTGCGATGCTTACCGAGTACGTGGTGTCGCCGTGCACGTAATTGCTGGTGCCATCCAGCGGGTCGATGATCCAGGTATAGGTTTTCTCCACGTACTCCACGGTACCTTCCTCGGTCAGGAAACCGGAATCGGGTAGCAACGCTTGCAATCCTTTCACCAGCATCTCCTCCGCGGTTTTGTCTACATAGGTCACGTAATCACGCGTCCCCTTCATCTCCACGTCCTTTCGTTTCAATTCTGCCTGCTCCGCCACGAGGTATTCCCCCACGGAGCGGGCTAACGCTTTCACTTCACTGCATAATCTATTTATATCCATATGTTTCTTTCTTTATCAAAAATGAACGGGTTTTTTATTTATCGGGATACATCGAATCCCACCAGCGCGGATCATCCTTGAGCCATTTAGCGAACCACGCGTAGATCGCGTTGTTCCACGCCACCCGTTTATCGTAGTCGTAGATCGCGTGGTTCTCTCCCTCCACCTGAATAAACTCCACCTCTTTGCCGAGCAGCTTCAACGCGGTGTACATCTGTATACTCTCGCCGATGGGGACGTTCGTGTCGGCCGTTCCATGAAGAAGCAAGAGCGGTGTTTCGATCTTGTCGGCATGAAAAAGAGGGCTCTGTTTCACGTAGAGCTCCGGGTTATTCCAAGGGTAGCTGCCCGCGCTGGCACCGGCACTGTAGGAGTACCCCCAGTATCCCTCGCCCCAGTAGCTGGTGATGTTGCTGATGCCCGCGTGCGACACGGATGCTGAAAAGAGGTCCGTTTGGGTAATAAGGTATTGCGTCATGAATCCCCCGTACGATGCCCCGATGTTGCCAATTTTACTGCCATCCACGAAGGGGTGGGTGGCCACGAAAGCACGTACCCCCTCCATGATTTCGTCCGCGGTTTGTTCACCCCACGCGTTCACGTGGCGTGCCGAGAACTCTTGACCGTATCCCGTGGTGCCACTCGGCTGTAGGGTGTATACCACGTAGTCTTGCGCGGCGTACACGTGCAACGGGTAGGTACTTTCGAACGTGCGGGAGGTGGGGCTTGTTCCCCCGTAGTAATAGACGATCAGCGGGTATTTTTTTCCCGGGTCGAAGTCGGGCGGCAGGTAGTAGCGTCCCTCGATCCGGTCGCCGTGTGAACTGGTAAAATTCCAGTCCTTCACCTCTCCCAAGTTCAACTTACCGAGTCGCTCCTCGTAAGGATCGGCAATCAGGGTCGATTCCATGTTTCGGAGGTTCAGGAGATAGCTCCGGTTGGAGTTGGAGGTGCTCACTCCCGTGTAGGTCGCCCAATCGGCATTATCCGCGATGTTGAACGAGCGGATCACATCTTCTCGCAACGGCAGGCGTTCAAATTTCCGGTTCCTTGGCGAGTAGCGATACATATTCGAACGGTCGCCCTCCTCTACCCGGTAATAGATATAGTTGTCCCTCGGGTTCCACTCCTGCGCGTTAATCGCGGGGTCGAAATCCCGGGTGACGGGGTCGACCTGTTTGGTCTCTAAGTCGAAAATAAACGACTGGGTGTCGTAACTATTAGCAATTTGTCCCGGTTCGATGTTCAGGCCGATGCCGTTGAACGCTTCGGGCGCCCCGTGCACCAGTAGCTTCTTCGCGTCGGGCGAGAATTGCGCCGAGTAGGTGTATATTTGATCTTTCCAGATCGTGTCGACCGCCATCGTCTCCAGGTCCAGCATGTAGAGCGAGCTTTTTCGGAAAGGGCGCTCTGATAGATCCTCCTCCGACGTGGAGAAGAGCAGGTAGCGCACGTCGTCCGTCACGTCGTTCAGCGACGCGGTCTGCCTCCCGAAGGTGAGCTGCTGCGTGAGCCCCGTGTCGAAAAAATAGCGGTACAGGAAGTAACGGTCACGGTAGTGCGACTGGCGGTCGTCGATCCCGATGAGCCGTTTAAGTCCCCCCGGGTTGCTGATGACGAGGGTCTCTTTCGACGAGAAGAAGAGCGACTGCTCGTCGGGTGCCATATGGAAGTTCTCCTTGGGCAGCCCTTCTGCCAGCACGGCCGTCTCCATCGTCAACGGGTCCAACGTGTAAAGGGTACGCCCTTCGTTGTCGTCTGCCGTGAACATGAGCAGTTCTCGTTTGGGCATCCAGCGCAGTTGGGAGCGGCTGGAGGGTTCCGACAAGATGACCCGCTTTTGCCGTGTATCGTATATCTCGGTATGATTGCGATTGCTTCCGCCGGGCAATGTTTCCCGGAAGCTTAGCAGCAAGAAGCGGCCGCCGGGGGAGATCGATGAGTTGGTGACTCGCTTTCCTTCCAAGATATCCTTGATATTGATCCGTCTTTTTTCCGTGTCATTGAAAGTATAGGAAAGCAACGAATCTGCCTCATCGGGTTTTACTTCTATCTTCAGTGCCGGCTCCGTTTTGTCATCTGCCGAGGTGAGCATCTTGATAACGAGGCGGGCGTTATTGGTAAACCCGTTCAGGTTGGCATCCACCGAACCGGACTGGTGAAGGCTGTCGTTCTGCTGCGTTTTGGTGGCTCTCTTCACGCCATCGATCCATAGCTCCAACGGGTTGGGCGAGGTAACGGTGAGTTTCCCCTTGCCGTACCGGTCGCCCGTCACAAAGAGCGAGAGCAGCTGAAAAGCCTTTCCTTCTTCCGGCTTGGGTAGAAAAAAATAACCCGCCGTATCGGGCGTCAACACGGTGTTGAAACGCTCCTGCTCGGGAAAAGCCACCGAAAAAGAGAGGAGCATCTCTTCCGAGAAGGGGCTATTATCGATATTCACGCTATCCAGCAATACCGGTTTTTGCACGGGAATAGGGCCGAATGAACTGATTTTTTCCGGCATAATCGACTCCCGTGGCTGTGTCTGTTCCTGTGTCTGTTCCTGCTCCTGTTCTTGCTTCTGCTTCTGTTCTTGCTCTTGCTTCTGTTCACGTGTCTGCTCCTGTGCCTGAGTAGGAACAGCCAACAGCATGCACGCCATGATGTTCAGGAACAGCAGGCCTTTTCTTAAAATTGGGTTGTTTCTGAACGCGACTGAAAAAGCGTTCACCAAAAAGTGTTGTTGCATAGGTCGTTTATATCAATTAATATACTAATTTTTTCTTATTTATTGCTCCAGACGAAATGTTCGCGGAACGAGTTTTGCCACTCGGGCTCCTCCCGAAAGAGCCCGTACACGGATGAACCGGAGCCACTCATGGAGGCGTAGACTGCTCCTAGGTCGTATAATTGTTTTTTGATCCGGTAAATTTCGGGATATTTTTTGAATATCACTGGTTCGAAATCATTTTTCAACCACTCTTTCCATTCTGATACCGGTTTCTTAACAATTTCCCGTAACGATAGTTCGGCTATTTTAGGAGTGACGAGGGAGTAGGCCTCTTTGGTAGCGATGGAGATATCCGGTTTTACCAGTAGAAGAAAATATCCCGATAAATCGAGATCAAAGGGCTCCAGTACATCACCTATCCCACTGGCTAACGCAGGTTGGTTACGGATAAAGAACGCGCAATCGGCACCAAGCGTGGCTGCCATTCCGGCCAATTCATCGTTCGAGAGACCGAGGCTGAAATTGTTGTTCAGCAATTGTAGCATGAATGCCGCGTTTGATGATCCGCCGCCCAGCCCCGCACCGGATGGGATCTTCTTTAACAGGTGAATGTCAATGGGTGGCAGGGTGCGATGAGTAGCCATTAATTGCCAGGCTTTTATCACCAGATTGTCTTCTGGATTGCCTGCTAATTGGAGACCGGTTTGGAACAACCGGTACTTGGTGTCGGCATCTGAAACCCACGGCTCCGGCCCTGTTGAAAGTCCCGTCACCCTCGTTATCACCCTCTTTTTATTCGCCTGTTCCTGGGCTGGATGGGATCCTTTTGTTTCCCGCGTGGGGATAATTTCCAGTGCATCTTTTAATCCGATCGGGTAAAAGAGAGTCTCCAAGTTATGGTAACCATCCTCTCGGCGAGAGATAATATGAAGGCCAATATTGATTTTCGCGTTGGGAAAGCAGATCATTTTTTATATTTTGCTTACAAAGATACACAACACGTACATTTCAGCCAAAAACCGTACATTTATGGTAAAACAGCCGTGTTATACTTGATTTGCCGTGGATACTCACTAAAACTCGAAGGCGGCACGTACGCCCAATTGCCGGAATGAGGTTTTATGAAACGATGCGAAGAGGCCCGCGTTGAAGAACCGGTTCCCGATACCGTAACCCAGCTCCGTGTA
>JAAYTC010000045.1 GCA_012518155.1 Bacteroidales bacterium
CCTGGGGAGCAATAACGCTTACTGCTTCACGCTCTCGGGCAAGGAACTGGAAATTTCACCCGTGACCATCGTGAACTGGGTGACCGGAGAACCGGTATCGGGGCAGTATGTAGCGGTCACGGCGTATCCCACCTTCAAAGGACCGGCAAACACGACGTATTACTTTTATTACGATAATAAGTTGACCGTGGATGGAACGCTGGACGGCACACCAAAGTTACAGAAAATCGATTTCAATAGAGACGGAGAGTGCACCATTAAACCGGATGGGAGGATCCTCACACACATCTTCCCCGCGACAGTAAATGGGGAGGCTCCCGAAAATATGGAGCCTTACGAACTGGAGAATCCTGTTATTCTCGGAGGATCCGCAAAGGGTAAGATGTACATCAACCTAACTGATATCATCGAAGGTATTACTGCACCGTAATCAACTGAAACGATTTTAGCTCTCGTGGTAAACAAACGGGAGCGATCAAAAAGTTATAAAGAGAAAGAAATACCGACTGATAACATGAAAATAGCACGGGGGCTGTTTCAATTCGTTGAGACAGCCCTCGTTATTTTCAAATCATCTATGCTTGCATCGTATGTGTTATCTCCAAGGTATCGTATCAACGTGGATAACTCGTTGTTAGCGTTAGCGGAATATATATCGTTCGGCTCCAGAATGCTCCGGTGAATGATCTCCGGAAGGTGGTCGTATGCTACGCCTAAAGTAATCGTGACACTTTACAAAACAACTAAAATACATAAATATAATGAAGGTTAAATACGATAAAGAACAAGATATTCTTTACCTATCGTTCCGCGACGAGGCTGTTTACGAAAGCGATGAAGAAAAAAAAGATATCATTTTGGACTATACCGCTACTGGACAGATAGTAGGTATCGAGGTGTTGAATGCATCCAGACAGGTGAGCAATCCTACAAAATTGGAGTATGAAGTAGCATAAGATTGCCCTAAGTTCAACTTGGAGATGTAGTATCAGCTAAAACTATTTGTCCTGCAATGTTTATGCGATAAATCAGATAATATAATGATGGTAAAACATCAAAATTTCAACCAACTAATTGATAATGTTTATTAAACGCATTGTCAATTGCAATTGAATGCCAAGAAAGTAGTCAACATTAACCTCACTATCCGAAATTGGTTGGTTGGATATTATATTGTTGAGTTAGCTTTTTAGGAGAGGAAAAAAGCCAGTCGCTGACTGGCGAATTACAAGAAGAGTATCCTATTTCATCCGAAACCCTTCTATCTCAATTAAGTTTTACTCATTTTATAGAATTGATAAAATTGGAAGACCCACTCAAAGTATAGATGTTATCCGTGACCCTTATTTCTTGGAATTTCTCGGGTTGGTAGAACGGTCCGAATATAGTGAATCGGAGTTAGAACAAGCCATTTTAGACCATCTGCAGAAATTTTTGATAGAACTCGGCACTGGATTCTGTTTTGAAGCTCGTCAAAAACGAATCACGTTGGACAATACCCATTATCGTATTGATTTGGTTTTCTATCATCGTATTCTGAAAAGCCATATTTTGATTGATCTAAAGATCGGAAAATTCGACCATACTGATGTCGGGAAATATGATTCTCTGCAAAGTATCCGCGATGGAATTAAAGGGACCCGAATAATGACTTAAGAGTAAATAGAATAGATAAACAAATCAGAAAAAACACGTAAATTTGCGAGAAGATGATGAAACAAAAAATAAGTTTTAAATTAGAGATAAAAACTCTTGACTTAGAGAAACAATAATCATTTGACACTCATACTGAACGTGTTGCGATTCGCAAATCAGAGATAAACTAGAGATAAACATGGAAAGGAAGCAGATATAGGAACAAACTGTGGTAGTGGTGGACAAAAGCCGGATTACCGTCAAAGAACTTGTAACTCTTGCGCAAGGGTGGTAAGTACGGTTGTTAATCATCGTCTCGGCAAACAGCGAATATCGCTTTAAAAGTTTGCAGATTTACTTTTCAATCGTAAATTTGCAAGAAAAGAAAAATGATACAGCGCACGTTGACAGAGAAACTCATCATGTTGGGTAATAAATTCCCGATTGTAACGCTTACCGGTCCCAGGCAGTCGGGTAAATCCACGTTGTTGCGGTCGGTATTGCCCCATTACAAGTATGTTTCCATGGAAGATCCCGACAATCAATTAATCGCACTGGACGATCCGCGAGGGTTTCTAAAAACATATTCCGATAAAACTATCATCGACGAAGTGCAACGTGTGCCCGATCTGTTCTCTTACTTGCAAACGCACGTAGACAATGAGAACAAGGAAGGGATGTATTACCTGGCCGGATCACAAAACTTCCTATTGATGCAGTCCATCAGCCAATCGCTCGCGGGAAGAACCGCCATCCTCAAGTTGTTGCCGTTTTCGCACGAGGAGTTAAGGCAAGCTGGATTAGTCTCGTCGACCAGCGACGAGGAGATTTTTTACGGAGGGTATCCGCGGATTTATGATAAAGGAATTCATCCGTCTGATTTCTATTCCAATTATATTCAGACTTATGTTGAGAAAGACTTGCGATTATTGAAAAATATTGACAACCTGAGCAAGTTTATCCGGTTCATCAAGCTATGCGCCGGACGCATCGGTCAGTTACTTAACCTCTCTTCGCTCGCCAACGAAGCAGGAGTGGCCGTATCCACCGTCCAGTCGTGGTTATCCGTCTTGGAAGCCAGCTATATTCTCTACTTGTTAAAGCCCGATCATAATAATTACGCCAAGCGGCTCATCAAGTCGCCCAAGCTCTATTTCTACGATACCGGACTGGCTTGCTCGTTACTGGAAATTGAGGAATCCACGCAAGTTTCCACCCATTTCCTTCGCGGAGGATTGTTCGAGAACATGGTGATCAATGAATTCATAAAAGCCTCGTTGCATACCGGACAAACTCCCCGTCTCACGTTTTGGCGAGACAGCACGGGCAATGAGGTAGACCTCCTGGTGTCCTTGAAAGGCAAGCAAAAAGCCTACGAGATAAAGTCAGGGGCCACATTCTCAACCGATGATTTCAAGGGAATCAAGGTGTGGTCTAAGCTCTCGGGGGCCCATCCCGAGGATTGTCATGTTATATACAACGGTGATCGGGGTTTTGCCACTTCTTTCGGGGGAGTAATCCCATGGTCGGACCTTTTTTTTCAATAGTAGGAATTGTCTGAATTATACCTCATTTCAACTTGAAGGTGCAGGAAGTTTGCTTTATCAAATTTATATATTACATTTGCATGGATATGTATAACAAATATATAACAAATATATAACAATTGTATAATAATGGGAGTCAAATCAATAAAAAAACAGACAGCATTCCGCTTGGATGAAGACTTGATAAAAAAATTAAAAGTAGCAGCCAAAAAAGAAAATCGGAGTTTGAATAATTACGTGGAATGTATTCTTATGGATAGTTTGTATAAGGAGCCGAATGAAACTACGTTGGCAGCAATAAATGAAGCGGAGACCGAACAATTGGAGACACTTGATTTAAATAACTTTAAAAAATACGTAGCTTCATTATGAGAATTTTGAAGTATACGACTCAATTCAAAAAGGACTTGAAAAGGATACAAAATAAACCGAAAAAAATCGCAGCCCTAGAAAAAGCTCTTTACTTATTGAGAGAAACAGGAACAGTGCCGCCTGAATATAGGCCCCATTTTTTGAAAGGCAATTACAGGGAATGCATGGAGTGTCATATTCAAGGGGATTTTTTGCTGATTTGGATTGATAAGAGTGATAATGTGATTAAATTAATCAGACTAGGTAGCCATTCTGAATTATTCAAAAGGTGATACCATTGCATCTGCTACCGGAACTACCATCAATGAATTTATAAATAGGGCAATTTCTAATGAATTGGAACACGCGAAGCGATAGCAGATAATGGGAGTTCGGGTGAATCGCTTGATTTTTATGGGTCTGTGTATATGTAAAGACTTTTATGTACCTTTGATATTGTAATGGCTTTACCAATAAATATAGAAGAATTAATAAAAGGCAACACCGTTGAATGGGAGCGAATAGAGTTTAAGGCCGGGTGGAATCCGGAAACGACTATCCATACCATCTTGATCCCTTGTTAGATTTAGGTTGGATTAGCTACACGAATCCCGATAATCCAAGGGATCGAAATCAGAAGTACAAAATTACTAAGACTGGTAAGCGAATTTTAGCTCTGTTGAATAAATAATCTGCCATATTGTCCTGTGTTTTCGCTATAAGTGTCGTTTATAGCATTGGCTTGATTGTTGTTTTGCTATAGAAAAAATAGATAATATTGTGGGCCAATTAAGAGGAGTACACCATGTGACCGCGATCACGAGCAGCGCGGAGAAGAATTACGAGTTTTTCACCCATGTCCTTGGGATGCGGCTGGTGAAGAAGACGGTGAATCAGGACGATATCCGGACGTATCACTTGTTCTTCGCGGACGATAAGGGGAACGCGGGGACGGATATGACGTTCTTCGACTTCCCCGGGATCCCGAAAGGGGTGCACGGGACGAACGAGATCTATAAGACGTCGTTCCGGGTGCCGACGCACGCGGCGTTGGATTACTGGGTGAAGCGGTTCGACCGACTGAACGTGAAGCACGAGGGCATCAGCGAGCAGTTCGGGAAGAAGACGCTTGCGTTTGTCGATTTCGACGATCAGTACTATCAGTTGATTTCGGATGAAGGAAACGTGGGGGTGGCCTCGGGCATCCCGTGGCAAAAGGGACCGGTTCCGCTGGAGCACGCGATCACGGGGCTGGGACCTGTTTTTGTACGGATCGATAAGTTTGATTCGTTTAAATGGGTGCTGGAGAAGGTGTTTCCGATGAAAGAGACAGCGACCGAGGGCGACGCTCATCTGTTCGAGATGGGAGAGGGAGGCAACGGGGCTTCGGTGATCGTGGAGGAGAACACGACGCTTCCGCAATCGCGACAAGGGTACGGAACCGTGCATCACGCGGCGTTCCGGGTGGCGGATCGAGCGGAGCTGGACGAGTGGATTAAACGCCTGAACCAACTGGGCATGCCTTCGTCGGGGTACGTGGATCGATTCTTCTTCGAGTCGCTCTACACCCGTGTCACGCCTTCTATCTTGTTTGAACTGGCGACGGACGGGCCGGGGTTCATGGGCGATGAGCCGTACGAGACCTTAGGAGAAAAATTGTCACTGCCGCCTTTCCTGGAGCATAAACGGGAGCAGATCGAGGGAATGGTTCGCCCCATCGATACGGTGAGGAGTACCAAGGAGTTCGTAAAAGAATGATTGTTATTTGTCCTTGTAATGCCCTTCCATGGATAGTATAAGAACGGTTACTACATCATCGTAAATATCATAAATCAGACGATCTTTCCCACTTATCCTACGTGAAAAGGTCACCGAATTACCTGAGATTAGAGGTTCGGGGTGTCCCGTACCTGTACGGGGATGTTCTGCCAGTTCTGGCATTAACTTTTTTACTTTTTTGAAGGCGTTCGGATTTGATTTCTTGTATTTTGCTAAACTTTTTTCGGCTTCAGGGGTGAATGTAATCTGGTAACTCATAAGGATTCGAGGAATTTTATGGCTTCGTCTGCGGTCCTATAAGTGACAAACTCCCCGTTTCTATATTGTGCCCGTGACCTCTCGATTCTTTCTTCAGCTTCGGGAGAAAGGAGAAAATCATTATCATCCACGGGAACGAGCATGTATGCTCTCTTTTTACCTCTTCTGATGATAATTTTTTCTCCCTTATCGGCTAATTCAAACATAGATGCTTGTTTTTCTCTGAACTCTCTTGATGTTACTTGTACCATATATTCATTTTTTAAAATGTACCAATTGTGGTACAAACATAAAGAAAATATGTGAAGCTCCAAAATTGTTGGTCTATTTGTGGAGTAGGCGGGCAGCTGGTACACGAAAAATATAGTAAATTCTTCAATATGTTGAAGAAATGTCTGAGAGCACGTATGTGTCTACTCTTTCACGTTCATCATTTCCGCCAACTGCAGGAAATAATCATTGGACCAGATATCAAGTTCTTTTGGGTTTTTCACGAATGGCAGAACATCCGTTTTTACTTGACCAATATCCGTTGCGGCAAGATGTTCCTTTAATCTATTTTTGAATTCGGTGAAGTTCAGTTCTTCTCCATTAAACAATCGAATGCGCTCTCTTAGATGGGTGTAATTAAGAGGGACCCCACGACGTACATAAAATTCAAAATCGTACCAATCACGCCCTTTTACTCGGTTTTTCCACGTGCGGAACACGAGGGCATGCATCTTTCCCGCAAAGAGATCAGGCAGTGTGAAGCATCGAGTCATGAACGAGATGGGAAGGAGCAATAACTTCTGTTCTGTGCTAAATTTAAGAGGAGGATCTGTATCTACCTCAATCTTTATTTTGATCGATTTCTCTGTCTGAAAAGAGACATCGTATACATTGGTGTTGTCTTTCAAAAAAGCAGATTCTACCTTTCCAAAACTTTTTTTATCCTTCTTCCTTATTTCTACCTTACGGCCCACTAATGTAAATGCATCAATGATAGGTTGAAAATAGCTTGGAAAATCAAAGCTTTCATCGGGAGATAGTAGAGAAAAGTCCATGTCCTCGCTGAACCTTTGGAGCCCATGAAATATGCGGAGGCAAGTACCACCATAGAAAGCGGCAACGTCAAAGAAGCCTCCATTGTATAGTCCCGAAAGGATTATTTGCTGGTTAACCTCGTATGTGGCATTGCGCTGTTGCTGTTCAGTTGTGAGATCATAGGCTGAAAGCATGTTTTGATATATGGCATTCATTTTCCTTGTTCTAAAAGTTTAACAATGGTTGAAATACTCCTTGACTTTTTTCCTGTACCAATATATTCTTTGAATAGGAAAGGATTCATTCGGTAAAAGGAGTCCATCTCGAAGCGAATATCGTCTTCAAGATATTGTCGGGCTTCATTTACATAGCGTAAATTGACCTTCGGAGAATTGGCGATGAGATCGCATAGTGCCTTCTCGGGTGTAGCAATGATAAACGAAAAATCGCTTTTTTCAATATACGTCAACCCAATATAAAAGGCATTCCGGGACATTCGTGTATAGGAGAAGTGTCCTACCGGGGTATCAAATGTTCGTGAATATTTAATGGTCATGCTCTGGGTCATGTAGACGGTCTCAGGGATTAGCCCGTAATAACGCAGAGCCGATGACATGGATACGTAAGAGGGGGCATAAAGATGATTGGCGATAAGTTCCGTTGATAATTGCTTCCCGCTTATTTCGGGAGATACCACGAACAGGCCGCGCTTGAGACGAATGATCTCTCCCGAACGTTCCAATTGGCTGATCTTTTGGTTTCTACCGTTTATGTTAGGGTATAGCGATGCAATAACCGAAGATGTGGCCGGAATATTTCCTATTTGCGACAGTATGTGCTTCATGTGTACAAATATAGCAAATATTTAAACAGATAATCATGTTTTGCTTGATTATCTGTTCAGTTTATA
This sequence comes from Bacteroidales bacterium, assembly GCA_012518155.1. Classification (GTDB taxonomy): domain Bacteria; phylum Bacteroidota; class Bacteroidia; order Bacteroidales; family Dysgonomonadaceae; genus Proteiniphilum. Next base: position 7,507 of record JAAYTC010000045.1, read on the forward strand.
GCTTTTTCTGCTTTCTGGCAGAAGAACAGAGAGGCACACTATACGAATTCCTCTTTCAATTTTTCTACCCAGCGTTCTAAGCGCTCGGCGGTCATGTCGTACTCGTTGTCTTCATCAATGGGTAATCCCACGAACATGCCGTCGACCAGGGCCATCGAATCGTCGTAGGTGTACCCTTCGTCGGGGGTTTGTCCCACGATGCGTACTTTGTCCACCAGCTCGTCGTACACCACCTTCATCGACTCGGCAAAGCTGGTGGAGTATGAAGCACTGTCGCCCAACGCGAAAAGGGCGACTGTCTTGCCGGTGAAGTCCATTTTGGAGAAGTAGGGGAGGAAGCCCTCCCAGTCGTCTTGCAAATCACCCACCCCGGTGGTGGAGGTACCGATAATAAGGTAAGGGTAAGGCACGATCTCGTCGAGAGAAACCTCCAAGACGTTGAATATATCGGCCTCCCCGTTAAATAAGTCTTGCACTTGCTTGGCCACCATCTCGGTGTTTCCACCCGATGACCCGTATAGAATAGCTTTCTTGTTCATTTTAATATTTGTCTGTTTGCAAGATAAACAATTCAAAATGAAAAATGTTTGTGAGAGCCGACCTCGATTCGTTTGGCGGGTAAACGGAAATATGTTATTTTTGCATCTCCAATCGGCTCTGTAGTTCAATGGATAGAATAGAAGTTTCCTAAACTTTAGATCCGGGTTCGATTCCCGGCGGAGCTACTCTTATTACCAGGTCACGTATTACCAGGTCACAAATATCATTAGGTCATAAAAATGCAAAAATGGCCAACTTCGCATCTCTAACTTATTAACTACTCAAAAAAATACAAACATGAATCGATTTTACACGCTGGGTGTTTTCTTTCTCACCTTGGCTTTTCTTACTTCCTGTAATCAAGGCAAATCGGAGAGACAAAACAATAAAGGACAAGAGGAATGGGTACAGCTTTTTAACGGCGAAGACCTCACCGGGTGGACTCCGAAAATCAGGTACTACGAGCTGGGAGATAACCACGGGAACACGTTTCGCGTGGAGGAGGGGATGATTAAAGTACGGTACGACGAAGGGTACGACACGTTCGACGAGCGGTTTGGACACCTTTTCTTTGAAGAGGAGTTTTCGCACTACCAACTAAGGGTGGAGTACCGGTTCGTGGGTGAACAGTGCCCCGGTGCCCCGGGATGGGCCTACCGGAATAGCGGCCTGATGCTGCATGGCCAAACACCCGAGTCGATGGAACTGGATCAGGATTTCCCTACTTCCATCGAAATGCAACTCTTGGGTAGCGATTCGCTGGTGCAACGTACTAATATGAACGTGTGTACTCCCGGAACGAATATCGTGATGGATGGGCAGCTCATCCTGGATCACTGCGTGAACTCCTCCTCCGATTTCTGTTTCGGGGACGAGTGGTATACCGCGCTGGTGGAGGTGAGGGGCAACGAGGTGATCCGACATATTATTAACGGGGATACGGTGCTGGAGTATAACCAGCCGCAATTGGACGAAAGGGATGGGACATATGCTCGGCTCATCGAACTCAACGGTGGAGACAAGATGCTGAGCAAGGGGACAATCTCCCTGCAAAGCGAAGGGCATCCCATCGATTTCAGGAAGGTGGAGATAAAACTTCTGAAGGAGTAGTTTTCAATAGCGATAGTTCTCACGAGCCAAAAAAAGGCCTGCTTCAATGCAACGAAGCAGGCCTTTTTTGGGTGTAGCCGCGAAAGCAAATCGCCGCGTCTGCACAATTCCGTGAAAAACATGTTCACCTTTTTCTACCAGCCTTGATATACTTATAGAAGATAGTGTGTAGCGGCCAATTATTATAATTATATCATTCAATATTGTATGAACCAACGGATATATCTTTTTTTCATCTTCGTTTATGCCATGCTGTTCACAGCGTGTAGTCGAGAAAACGACGGTCTTGAGGAGCAGGATCTGATCGCTAACCTCCGTTCACAGCTATGTGCCGATGTGACTGGGATGGAAGCACTGCATTGGGACATGCTCAATTCTATTCCACGGGGCGATATCCCGGGCGGGTTGCCCACAGTTCGCCAAGTGGGAGGGCATTTTATACATTCGGGATACCCTGGACTGGGATTTAGTTATCCGGCAGGTTATCAGCCATTCGAGCTCCGTGATAACGCGACGCAGACTATTGGAGTCGACATCATTCGGAACGATAGTCGGGTCGTGTGGCGTTATATGACCACCACGTTTTTCGGTGTTACTAATGCGGAGCAGGTAATACAGGCAGAAATCAACCAGATGTTGAATTTCTTGGGCAGTACCGGGAACGTGCAGGTTATCTGTTCAAATAG
>JAAYTC010000355.1 GCA_012518155.1 Bacteroidales bacterium
CCCCAGCCATATCGGAGGCCGGCGCGATATGATCTTGAAGCTGAGCCAACAAGCCATGGACCTGAATTTTGCCGGACTTATCGTGGAGTCGCATTGCAGTCCCGATGACGCGTGGAGCGATGTGGCACAGCAAATTACACCCGACGCGCTAAAAGAGGTGCTCAACTCGCTCGTGATTCGCGATACAACCCAAACGACAGAAGATTTATCGGTGCTGCGGGGGCAAATAGACGAACTCGATAACGACCTGCTGCAGTTGCTGGCTAAAAGGATGCGGGTATCACGGGAGATCGGTCAATACAAGCTCGAGCACGAGATGCCCATCTTGCAAACGCAGCGTTACGATGAGATATTGACCGACCGTGCTAACCAAGGGGAACGGATGGATATGTCGGGCGACTTTGTAAAGAAGGTGCTGGAAGCAATTCACTCGGAATCGGTGCGGCAGCAAATGGTGGTGATGGAAAAGGCGAAATTGATGTGATGATTCGATGATGTGATGATTTGGAATCGTCAGATAATGAAATAAAAAAACAGATGAAAATATTGATACTGGGGGCGGGGAAGATGGGGTCGTTCTTTGCCGATGTGCTGAGCTTCGACCACGAGGTGGCCGTGCTGGATACCGACCCCCAAAAGCTGCGGTTTATCTACAACACGTGGCGGATGACCGATCCCGCCGAGGTGAGCGATTTCGCACCCGAATTGGTGATCAACGCCGCCACGCTGAAGTATACCATTCCCGCGTTCAACAACGTGCTGCCTTACCTGCCTTCGACCTGTATCTTGAGTGATATCGCGTCGGTGAAGACCGGGCTGGAGCAGTTTTATCGCGAGCAAACGCACCCTTTTGTCTCTACTCACCCCATGTTTGGGCCTACCTTCGCGAGCTTGAGCGATCTCAGCACGCAGAGTGCCATTATCATCACGGAGTCGTCGCACTTGGGGAAAGCCTTTTTCAGGGATCTATACCGGGGACTTAAGCTCAACGTGTTCGAGTACTCTTTCCGGGAACACGACGAGACCATCGCGTACTCCCTTTCTATCCCGTTCGCTTCCACGCTGGTGTTTGCCTCGGTGATGAAACACCAGGATGCACCGGGTACCACCTTTAAGCGGCATATGGCGATCGCGCAGGGATTGCTGTCGGAAGACGATTTCCTGCTCACCGAGATCCTGTTTAATCCCTACACCTCGGAGCAGGTAGAGCGCATTCGTAGCAAGCTAAAGGAGCTTCTGGATATTATCGAAACGAAAGATTCCAGACGGATGAAGGATTTCCTGACGGGGGTGCGGAAAAATATTGAATAATGCGAAAAAGGCGTTTTTCCCGCACTTCGGAACAGATAGAGCGAGCACGCGGAAAGACAAAGGGAGCTCCTTGATATTATTGACATGAAAGACTTAAAATAGCAAAGCATGTTAGTTAAGTTTTGGACAAAAACTTAACTAAGAAAGGATGTTATTTAAGTTTTCACCTTGAAAGCTTAAATAACAAGGTGGGCGTATAAATATTTTCCTTAATTTTGTAGCCCACATAAAACATCATTTTTATGAGTGAAATTTTTTCTTCCGGAACATATATCAATCAAGGATATTATAAGGCGTTTATTCCCAGCGAGGTTAACCGGGAGTGGATAATAGATGATATGCAGGTGTTGCGTTTGCTTAGCCAGGCCGACAGGCATTTGGGGCGTTTAGATGTGTATTCAGAATATGTAAACATCGATCTGTTTATATCCATGCATATCGCTAAAGAGGCAACCCAATCTTCACGGATAGAAGGTACTCGAACGCATGTGGAAGAAGCCTTTCTTGAGAAAGAGGATCTTTCGATAGAGAAAAGGGACGATTGGGAAGAGGTGCAGAATTATATTCAGGCGATGAATGAGGCGGTTCAACAGCTTCACCGTTTACCCTTTTCCGGAAGGTTGATTCGCGAAGCGCATAAGATACTTCTGTCCGGAGTAAGAGGGGAGCACAGGATGCCCGGGGAGTTCAGAAGCAGCCAGAATTGGATTGGTGGTAGCACGATAAACGATGCTGTTTTTATTCCACCTCCCGCGCAAGAAGTGGGTCGGCTTATGTCGGATATTGAAAAATTAGCGAATGATGATATTAACCCTTTGCCGGATCTGTTGAAGGTGGCTATCATACACTATCAGTTTGAGACAGTGCACCCTTTCTTGGATGGAAACGGTCGTGTGGGAAGGCTTATGATAACGCTTTACTTGGTTTCAAAAGGGATTTTGAAACGACCAATTTTGTATCTCTCCGATTTTTTTGAAAAAAACAAATCGTTATACTACGACAATTTGATGAGAGTAAGAACACATGATGATATAAACCAGTGGTTTAAGTTTTTCCTGTCCGGTATAATCGAGACGGCAAAAAGTGGAGTGGCAACGTTTGACGGAATTATGCAAATTCAAAAATCATTGGATTTAACACTGAAACCCTTAGGCGGACGGATAGCCGATGCAAGGCTGGTCATTGATGAATTATATAGGAATCCAATAATTAATGCTGTCAAAGTAGAGCGGATCATTGGTAAATCAGCCGTTTCAGCATACAAATTGATTGCTGATTTAGAAAAATTGGGTGTGTTGAAAGAGATAACCGGGGGACAAAGAGGCCGTATTTATGTCTTTGAAGATTATATCGCGTTATTCAAGTAACAGCAGCAGCAACGACACGAATTTTTCCTCGAATCATTCCACGTAGACACGCAGGATCTTCGCGTCGGTAGTGGGGCGGCTGTACATGTCCACGGGCAGGGCCGCGATCTTATCGATCACCTCCAACCCTTCAAATACTTCCCCGAAAACGGTGTACTCGCCATCTAAGTTGCGAAGGCCGCCAATCGTGGAGTAGTCCTTCTTCAGCTCCTCGGGTAGCATCAGCTTGCCCGGTGCGAGCGCGTAGAGTGAATCCACGATCCCCAACACCGAATCCAGCAGCGCGTTAAATTCCCTCGGCTCACCGCTTTCCTTAAGCCGAGCCAACTCCTCGCGATGGGGGGCGTAGTGGGTGCGGATAATCTCGTTCCGAATGGGTACGTTTACCGCCCGTTCCAGCGTATCAAGCCGTCCTTCGGTGTAGATTTGGCCCTGTACGATATAAAACTGAGAGGCATCCGATCTTTTTCGGGGATTCTCGTCATCGCCTCTCCTTGGAGCGGCCAGTGCGCCCTTCTTGTGGTACCGGTTTTCCCTGAATTCCGGGGCTAACTCCATGTCGCGGCGGCCACTTCCGATCTGCATCCCGGGAGGCGCGTTACGCGAATCTTGCGAGCCCCCTTGAATCACGAAATCTTTTACCACTCGATGAAATAGGGTGCCATCGAAATACCCCTCCTTGATAAGTTTCAGGTAATGGTTGCTGTGCACGGGCGTGTCGTCGTAAAGTTTCGCCTTCATCGTGCCGTAGTTGGTCTCTATAACAATGGTAGGGAATTGGGCCTGTGCAACGGCGAGCGACGTGCAGGCCATGAAGAGCAGTATAATTGTATTTCTATATTTCATCATTCTTTCTTTTTTAATGAAATTAATCCATCACCTCAATCTCTCATCCACCGCTCTCAATCCCTCATCCACCGCTCTCAATCCCTCATCCAGTATTTGAACTCAAAGAGAGCTCTCTTCCTAATTTGGTGCCCTTCGATAGAGGTACGCGGCGATCGCCATGAAGATGATATTCGGGATCCACGCGGCAATAAACGGGCTCATGTTGCCTTTAACCGCGAATGTGGAACTCACCGTGAGAAACAGGATGTATGCCATGCTCAATGCCAACCCAATACCGATATTTAGCCCCATCCCTCCTTTTACTTTCCGGGCCGAGATGGATGCCCCGATCAGGGTGAGGATAAACGCCGAGAAGACCGAGGCGATGCGGCTGTGATACTCGATTTGAAACGCTTGGATATTGCCTAACCCCCGCTCTTTCTGACTCTTCACGTATTGGCGAAGCTGTGGGGAGGTCATCATCTGCTGGTCGGTAGCCGCGATGATAAAGTCGTTGGGCACGATTTGTAGCGTGGTATCGATGGAGCTTCCCTGCGTGATAGTCTCCTTTAGGCCATCGAACTCCCTCACTTGATAGTCGCGGATGGTCCAATGGTAGGCGGAATCATACTTGATGGACTGCGCGGTGAGGCGCGACACTAACTGGAGATCGTCGAAATGATCCATCGAAAAATTATAACCCGTGTTGCTGGGCAGGTCGAAGTTCCCAAAGTAAACGATGGTGCCCGGTCCCACTTTGAACTGGATATCGCGATCGCCCGTCTTTTTCTTCCTTGGATCCACGTAATTTTGCTCGAACTCGATGCGGGTCGCGTTGGCAGGTGGAATCAGGTAACTTCCGAAGACGAAGGTGAAAATCGCGATGACTAAGGCCGACACCATGTAGGGTTTCATCAGCCGTTTGAAACTGATGCCGTTGGAAAGGATGGCGATGACCTCGGAGTTGTTGGCCATCTTGGAGGTGAAAAAGATCACCGCCAAGAATACGAAAAGGGGGCTGAAGAGGTTGGTGTAGTAGGGAATAAAGTTGAGGTAATAATCAAAGATGATCCCCTCCAACGACGCGTTGTGCGTCATGAACTTGTCGATCTTCTCGTTGATATCGAACACCACCGCGATGGAGATAATCAACGCGATCATGAACACGAAGGTGCCCAGGAACTTCTTGATGATGTACCAGTCCAGTCGTTTTAAATTCAAGAGATCATTGACCCTTTTCATAATCGTCG
>JAAYTC010000356.1 GCA_012518155.1 Bacteroidales bacterium
CACTAGGTTCCACGGTTCAACTTCGTAGATAACCTCTATCTGTTCCAGGTTCCTTACAATATATTTGTAATGGTGGTTGCGGTGGATAGTATAATCGGGGGTATAGCCGGATGTCCCTTTTGCCTTTTCCAGATAATCCGAGGTAATGGAGGTCTCATTGGAGATGATAGGAATATCGTATTCCGTACCATCGAGGGTTACAATGGTGAAATAGTTGATAGGCTGCTGGTTGCTGCTTTCCTCCGAATTCCATGTTACCGAAGAGATCATAGCTTCGGGCATATAATAAATGTAAGTATTGGAACTTTCCAGCCTTCTTAATTCTTCAGTTTTCTTTGAATTATCATTGAAATATTCCGCAGGAGGAGTATCAAACTCTACCAAGCGAAAGTGGCGGTTGGCATTGCGGAAATAGACTTTTTTCACACCCAAAGAGGTTTCCTCGTCAAGGTCCAGGTTTACTTCCAGTTTGGCTACCACGCGGATCAATTCCACATAGTCACGCGTGTCATCACCTGTGCCGGCGGAAGTTGCTACCACGCTGTATTCTTCACTACTCCCTTGCTTTGGATAGAACGGCTTGGGTTGATAAATGGTTCCTCCCGCTTCCACCAACTGGTTTTTATAGATCCTTGCCATGGGGAAGCCCTCCTTCTCCTTGTCCGATGCACCTTGATATAAGGTGCTGCTCAACTCACGGGTGGCGCTCAGGTATTTGTCCATCGCCTCCCTGTTGGGAATGTTGGCTTCCGTCAGGTCATCCCGCATATCCGGCATATTGGCCACGAAATAGAAATCGTAGGTTTTGTTGGCGGTCAGTTCCACCTTGAAGGCATGGGTGGATTCGCCCTTGCCTAAGCTGTTGTTCAGATGCACTATGCCCACCCTTTGGCCGCCATCGCTGTTGAATACCAGCATGGCGAGGTCATACACATAGTCCTCGAAATGATCCTCGTCGGTATTGATAGACGGCTCTTCGGCGGCCCTTAGCCCGCTCTTGGGTTGTGCCGCCCGTACGTTCACCGAGAGATGCACCTTATGGTCGGCACCGCCTTCCGATTCCTGTTGGTCGTAGATAAGCTTGTCGCACCCCACGAAAACGAGGCTTAGCGCGACAAGCATTACATATGTTCTTTGTAACTTTATCATAATCTAAGCTGTTCTTTTAAAAAACCGGGATCAAAGACCTAGTTCGGTGCTGTAGCTATGCACCAGCCAGTTGTTCACATAAATGGAACAGCTGAAATGTGTCCAGCACTCCACGCAATAATCCTTGATGACTACCTTAACGGTAAAATCATTGTCGCAGTCGAGGTTTGCCTGCATCAGGTCGCCGTTGAAGACGGTCTCACCCTCTTCATCGTTGCCCGTATAATAGACATGGAGTTTATTGTCCTGTCCTGTCTTCAGATCGAGCAGATTGTAGTGCCAGGTGGCCACGTTATCGTTGAAAGTGGAATTGGAAGAAGGATAGACCAATGCATCCTGGTTGAGCGGCATGGTGCCATCGATCCTCATTGTGCCATTGCCCGATGAGACCTCGGCATGAATCGCTTCCAGATCATAGTCTTTCATCGTGGTCTTGTCGAACTCGACAATCAGCTCTACCCGGTTGGTCACTTCCTGCAGGTTGACAGCGGTATACTCATAGAAACTGGCATAGTCCGCCGGATCGGGCAGGAACACCACGGGACTTTCACCCTGCCATACTCTTGTTCCGTTCAGGTTGGCTGCCACGCCGGAGGCGGACTTCAACGTGAGCATCACGTCTTTCTTGGTGGTGGTTCCGTTGGTGAACGTTCCGAGGGTAAACTGGTCGTTCACGCCGGCCCATCCCACGAAGGAGAAGTTCCCGTTTTGCACGGGCATCAGCACTTCGAAGTCACGGCTTAGCGTTGGGTTTTGTTGCGTCACGGAAGCAACCAACTTGTCGTTCTCATCAAACGCGAACACGGTGAGTGAAGCCACATCCCCTATAAATGTTGAATCCGTCTCACAAGGTGTCATTGAGTAAAATTTAACGTATACACCTTGGGGACAATCGGCGAGATCATCGAAGATCAGAGAGTCGCAACCCCAGAAAATTGTTCCCAACGCGAACAGCGTTATCAATATCTTGTTTCGTACATTCATCATTTGTTGCGTTTTGTAAGTTGAAAAGTTGTTTTTTTAAAAGGAGAGGGGGAAGAGGAATTTCTTCCCCCTTGTCCTTAGTAAGTTGCTCTATTAAAGCTTCTCTAACATTTTTATTATATACCTAAGTCTACTTGATAAGAATGAACCAACCACGGCAAAACGGTCACGTCGACGCTCATCCATGTTTCGGGAGTTGTCAATGGATCGGTCGGATCGATTGGGTTCTCGGGTTCTTCAACGGGAACATCAATATCGGGACCTTCAGGATCCTCCGGGTTAGGAACAGTTACCTTAACCTCTGGTTTCGGATCGGGATTGGAAGGAATCTTACTAGGATTATCCGGTCCTTCTGGTTTCTCAGGATCAAATTTTGGGTTGGGAATCAATGTGGGATTATCCGGATCTTCCGGGAATAACGGGTTCCAGTTGGTACCGATGGTTTTGAAGCCGGTGATGTGAATGTGGTAAATATTATTTCTCAATACCGGTGAATTATACCATTCGGGTATTTTGTCGGGGTTTACCCACGCGTAATAAATCACTTTTCCGCCCACATACTTGGTCACTTTTTGAGTAACGCCATTGCCTGCAGGATCATAAGCAGCGGATGCAGTTTTGTAGAACTTCCCGTTCGCACCCAAGTAGAAGTCATCTCCTTCATTATACGTTCCCCCGTCAGCAAAAGCCCCGGGAGTAAACTTCGCGCGGATCATCGCGTACACGGTATTTCCTTTTTTAAAGCCGGAAGCATCGCCTGTTTCAATTTCGTGCGTAGTAGGAAGAACAAATTTACCATCCAGCACAGAGCTTTCACCAATTGAACCCGCATTGGCGGCCGCATAGTCTCCTAAAGTAGGAACCTCTGTCCCACCGAACTGAGTATCAGTATCGTAGTTTTCAAACAGTCCGGAGTAGTCGTACTTAGTATAAGCTCCATCTGTAGCGTCCCAATACTCCGCATTGGTTTCAGGTACCCAGCCGTAGTTAGGAGTGGCCCAATCATCTTTCCGTTGGATAAAGAGCGAGTTTTCACCCTGTGCCAATACCCAAGTGATATTGGAGATCTCACCAATTTTTGTTTCTCCATCAGCAGAAAAAACATTATACGAGGTAGCGGCTGTAGTAACCATTACTCGTGCAACAGCTCTTTCTACTTCCATATTTACTCTGTTTGCTCCAGCAAGAGTAGCATCTTTATCTACATTAGGCTCCACGTTAATTTCTTGTGGCTCCACGTTGGTCATCATAATTACATCATCTCCAGCATCTACCTTGGCAATCTTTGAAGCAGAGGTTTCAACAGGATCATGCTTAGTGCCTGAATTTTTCAATTTAAGGACAGCGGCATAAGCAGCTTCAAAAGCGTTGGCACCAGTACCGGCGGCTGCTATTTGATCCAATGCATCCTCAGTTGCGTTAACTAATACAAACACTTTCTTCGGCCCGGCAGTTGTTTTAATCGCGGCGGATTCCAGAGGTTTTAATTGGTTACCATCCACCTCATAATCCTCGCCCACCACAAAATTATGGGTGACCACGCTACCGCTACTCATATCCGAAACGTAGATGGTGATGTCTTCGATCTTGTCCTTACCGGCCCATTCTCCAACCTTGTTGTAATCGTTCGGTAACCCACGGTTGGTGGCTCCAGAACCCAATTTCAACGCAACACTCACGTGGGTGTTCCCCTTCTCTTGATCGGGCACATCAATGTCGTCGTTGTTACAGGCTGTGAATCCTAATCCGAGCGTGACGAGCCCCATTAAAAATAATTTACTTAATTTTTTCATTAATCTTGAATTTTAAAAATGAACATTCTTGTTAAAAGTTATCATAATCTCACTATTGTTTAATTAGTTTCTTCTGTTTTGTGCAACTCTTCCAGATTGGCGCGTGCGTCGTTATCGCCTTGTCCCGCTGCCCTGGTGAAATATTCTTTTGCCTTGCCAATATCGCCTTTGCGGGCATAGGCCACACCGAGGTTGTTCCATACTTTGGGATTGTCTTCAATCTTGCGCATCCGCTCGATGGCGATGTCCATACTGCCGCTCTCAATATCTGCGGAAGCGGAGTTGAGGATGGCGATGTCGCTATCGGGATAGAGGCGTACAGCAATATCGAATACCTCCTTGAATTCCTTGCTGGCGGCCGGATAGCTCTGTGCCACGAGATACATCTCGTTCAGGCTTAACAGCTTGGGATTGGTCTTTATGATCTCGCGCGCTTCTTCCACGTTGAAAGCACGAACGTTGTATGCCACCACATATTCTGTACGGCGCAGCGGCGGGTAGTAATTGTTGAGCAGCGTGCGGTAGGTCTCCCCGCCCGAGAGTTTCTTCAGTTCCGCGTCACGGGCATCGGGATTGGATACGTTGTCGATGATATCGAGTACCGCCTGTTTGTCTGCCAACGAAGAGGCAGCTACCGCCTTACGCAGCCCGTCCCAGTCTTCGCCATGCCCCGTTACCGTGAAACGGTTTCGTTCGACGCCGAACTTCGTCACTAAGTACTCGGCAAAAGACTTGGCGCGGTTCTCGGCCAGCATCTTGTTATGCGGTACACTTGCCTCGGGCGAGGCATAACCGTGGATCTCGAACTCGGTGATGTTGAAATCGGGGTTGTTGCGGATATCGCTTATAATACGGTCTACTTCGTTGAATTTGGCGGCATTACCCTTATAGTCGCGCAGGAGTTCCCAACGGTCCACCACGAAATTGAAGGTGGCGGCATGGCGATCGCTACGCGTTTTCACTTCTGCTTCGGGCATGATGTATGTCAACCGGTACACCGGCTGGTAGGGTGCGGGAAGGAGGTTGCGCACCAGCAGCTCCTCACCCAGCAGGGTGTTGCAGTCGGCACAGCCCGACACCTCGTGCACCAGCGAGAGCGAGGCGTCCTGCATCCAGGAACGGTAGGGAATGGTTATATTGTAATGCACCGATTGCTCCGTGCGGTTCTTGCGTGTCACCACCTCCGCGGGGGTACCCTCCAGGGGGAGCGGCTCGCCCAGCACGTTCTTGCGGCGCAGCACCTTGGCGCGCTTCTTGCCGGCCACCACCACGGGGTCGAGTGTCAGGCTTTCGTGGTTGTTTTCGTTGGATTTCAGCACGGGTGTGAGCACCAGCATGTTGTTGCGTTTCACCTCCAGCGCGTTGAGCGTGACGTCGAAGGAGAGGGAGACCATGTCGCCCTGCTTCACCGCGGTTTCGTTTTCAATGACGATACCCGACAGTTGCGCATCCTGGGCATAAGCCCCCGGAATGGCCGTGAAGAATGCGATGATAAGGTATATGATGTTCTTTGTCTTCATTTCCGCTTTCTTATTTGATGATGTAAATTAATGATACCGCCGCCTTGGTCACGCCCCAGTAGTTGTATTTGCCCTCGTTGAGCTTGGTGCCGCAGTTGGTGCAGGGGTACTTGTCGTAATGGATGCGCGCGTAACCGGCGCCGATGCTGGTCTCCAGGTTCCAGCGGGGACTGAGCAGCCACTGGTAGCCGTAACTGATGCCGCCCCCGTAGAGGTACCCCTCGTAGCGGTTGTCCTTGAGTTTGTCGAGGCGTCCCACCGGGATATCCCACCCGCCGATGTTGAACTGCGCCCCATGGGCGTGCACGCCGAAGAAATGGCCGTTGAACACGTCGCAGGTCCACCAGCGCAGCTCGGGCTGCACCAGCCAGTGCTTGGCTTTCTTGTTGTCGGAAAAGGTGAACGGGTTTACGCCGGCTCCCAGCTCCAGGGTCATCTTGCGGCTCAATGCCATCTCCAAGGCCAGGTTGGGTGTGGCCGTAGCGTCGTAAAGGAGGTTGTTCTTGATGGCCACCTTTTGCGCGAATGCTCCCGGGAGGGAGGCCGTCAGCGCCAGGATGACCAAGAGAAACTTGTGACTAATCTTATTCATAATTTGTTTATTAATTGATATGCTGTGTATCTGTTGATATGCTGTGAATATACGGAGTCTCCATTGTTCAATTATTTTACAATCTATAGGTCTCAATATTAAATAGACACTATTACTATTAAAAAAGGACATTTTTAATTCACACACTGGACAAGCCAACCCTCACCTCTATCTAATATTTAAAAATATTATTTTCGAATATTACCAAAAATTACCAAATCGCACCTCTTATCTCTTTGTGTAGAAAAACGTTCCAATATTTTAATAACCCGCAAAGCTATAGCCTATTTTATAACAGGTGTATGTCTTCAAACTAATGTTTACCAATATGGCTTAAGTGTTTTATTTTACAAACATAGTAAAATTGTTTCATAGTTGTTGTTTTTTAAGTCCTCTTTTTTTGTGGGAGGACGTTTAAAAACAAAA
>JAAYTC010000357.1 GCA_012518155.1 Bacteroidales bacterium
ACCACGAATCCATAGAGGGCATTCCCCTTTATATCGTGCGGGAACCCCACGACGGCACTCTCGGCCACCGTCTGGTGTTGGTTGATCACATCTTCGATGGGTGCGGTACCCATGTTATGCCCCGAGACGATTACCACGTCGTCGACCCTTCCAGTGATGCGGTAATACCCCACCTCGTCGCGCAAGGCACCGTCTCCCGAAAAGTATTTACCCGGGAACTTCGTGAAATAGGTGTCGATAAATCGCTGGTGATCGCCCCAGATGGTTCGTGCCATCCCGGGCCACGGATAGGCGATGCAGAGGTTTCCCGACTTCTGGTTCTGTTCGATCTCGTTGCGCAAGTCGTCCATCAACACCGGCTGGATACCCGGGAAAGGCAACGACGCGTAGGTCGGCTTGGTCGGTGTCACGAACGGGATCGCCGATATCACGATGCCGCCCGTCTCTGTCTGCCACCATGTATCCACCAAGGGGCAACGTTTGTTCCCCACGTGCACGTTGTACCAGTGCCACGCCTCCTCGTTGATGGGTTCGCCCACCGAGCCAATTACCTTGAGTGAATCCATGATATGATCCTGAACGAACTCGATCTTCTCTTTGGCCAACGAACGAATGGCCGTGGGTGCAGTATAAAACTGGTTTACTTTATGCTTTTGAATGACCTCCCAAAAACGGCTGTGGGTGGGATACGAGGGGATACCCTCGTAGATCACGGTCGTGGCCCCGTTTAGCAGCGGGCCATAAATGGTATAGGAGTGCCCGGTGATCCAGCCGATATCTGCCGTGCACCAATAGACATCGCCCGATACGTAGTTGAACGCGTTCTTGAACGTGTACGCGGTAAACACCATGTAACCCGCCGTGGTATGCACCATCCCTTTCGGTTTGCCGGTCGACCCGGAAGTATAAAGGATAAACAGCGGATCTTCGGCATCCATCACTTCCGCTTGATTGGTCGCCTCCGCCCCGTCCACCAACGGCTGTAACCACAGGTCGCGTCCCTCTTTCATCTCTATCTCCTCGCCTGTTCGTTTCACTACCAACACCTTTTCAATCGAGGGAGCTTTCTGAAGTGCTTCGTCCGCGATCCGTTTCAAGTCGATCGTCTTCTTTCCGCGGTACCCCCCATCCGCGGTGATCATCAACTTACAGGATGAATCATTGATTCGGCTGGACAACGCGTTGGAAGAAAATCCCCCGAACACCACGGAGTGGATTGCCCCGATCCGGGCGCACGCCAGCACGCTAAAAGCAAGTTCAGGAATCATGGGCAGGTAGATACAGATCCGGTCGCCCTTCCCCACACCCTGATCCCGTAGCACGTTGGCCATCTTGGATACTTCCGTGTAGAGCTCGCTGTAGGTATAGCGTCGAGCGGGTTCATCGGGATCGTTCGGCTCGAAGATGATGGCGGTCTCGTCGCCCTTGTTCGCCAAGTGACGGTCGATGCAGTTTTTGGCGATGTTAAGCTTGGCGTTCTTGTACCATGTGAATTCCGCCTTCTCCATGTCGAACTCCAGCACCTTATCCCATTTGCGGTACCAGGTGAAATTGTTCTCGGCTATCTTGCCCCAGAATTTCTTGGGTTTGCGTACCGATTGGCGGTACACCTTGAAATAGTGTTCTAACGATTTAATTGAATAACTACTCATACTCGGCTGGATTTTTAAATGTTATTTGCAAATAAATAAAAAAAATCCTACCAAACGCACAACTTGTCATGATTTGTGCGTTTTTTATTTCAATTTAAGGATAAAATGGTGATTTGTGCTACTTATTGGTATTATTTAAGAATGGCTGATCCATTGACCAGCCATTTAGTTTCTCTATTTAAACAGTTTGTAGTTCGTTTTTTGAAAGTACTTTGGTTCAATCGAACATCTTTTTGAATTTATCAAACACTGTTTTTTTCGCTGTTTTTGAAGGAATAAAATTCTTTGATTTATCCATTTTCTCCAACCACTCTTGCTCCTTATTGGTCAGATTTTCCGGGACATACACGTTCACGTTAATTAGTTCATCCCCTTTACCGAATCCGTTTACAGACGGCAAACCCTTGTTACGCAATCGCAACACTTTGCCCGGCTGCGTACCGGGTTCAATTTTCACTTTAGCCACTCCTTCGATGGTGGGTACTTCAACCGTTCCCCCGAGAGCAGCCATTGGGAAGCTAAGAAAAAGATTATAAATCACATCGTTATCGTCTCGTATAAGGTTTGGATCCTGTTCCTCTTCCACCACGATCAGCAAATCACCATTCACTCCTCCTCTACGAGCAGCGTTTCCTTTTCCGGATAAAGAGAGTTGCATCCCTTCTGCCACGCCTGCCGGTATACGAATAGGTATTACCTCTTCATCCCTCACTATCCCCTCTCCATTACAATGTGCACATTTTTCAGTGATACTTTTTCCTTCGCCGTTACAGGTAGAGCAAGTAGTGGTGGTTTGCATCTGCCCTAAGATGGTGTTGGCTACACGGGTTACCACTCCAGAACCATCGCAGGTGCTGCAGGTAGAGAGGGAGGTACCTTTATCCGATCCATTCCCGTCGCAATGGGAGCAGGAGACAAGCTTTTTCACCTTGATTTTCTTTTCAACTCCGTTGAGGATCTCTTTTAGTGACAGCTTCACCTTCACCCGGAGGTCCGACCCGCGGTTCACCCTCCGTCCGCGCTGTGCACCCCCAAACCCTCCAAAGCTACCAAAACCACCGAAATGGCCTCCAAAGATATCTCCAAACTGAGAAAATATATCGTCCATCGACATACCTCCACCGAATCCACCCCCCGCGGAGCCACTCATTCCGGCATGTCCAAACTGGTCGTACCGGGCACGTTTATTCTCGTCGCTCAATACCTCGTACGCTTCAGCCGCCTCCTTAAATTTCTCTTCTGCAGCTTCGTCTCCCGGGTTTTTGTCGGGATGGTACTGGATCGCCTTTTTCCGGTAAGCCTTTTTTATCTCCTCAGCTGATGCCGATTTTGGCACATCAAGTATGTCGTAATAATCTCTTTTTGCCATTGTTATTCTCCCACGATTACTTTCGGGTAACGAATGATTTTTTCGTTCATCTCGTATCCCTTCTGTATACAATCTACTACCAACCCTTTTTGTGACTCATCTGAAACAGGTATGGTAGTCACCGCTTCAAAACGATCGCCGTTGAAGGGTTGTCCGATTGCTTCCATCTGCTTTACTCCATGTTTCTTCAAAAAATTAACAAACTTAACGTAGATAAGGTCCATACCCTCGAGCAAAGCCTCTCTATCATCCGTTTTATGGAGTGAATCCAACGCGCGTTCAAAATCATCCACGAGCGCGATTGTTTCGAGCAATACACGCTCACCACCGCTCTTTATTAGTTCGGCCTTCTCTTTGAGCGTGCGTTTCCGAAAATTATCATATTCGGCATGGAGACGTAGGTAACTGTCGTTCAGCTCGTCGTGCTTCTGTTGAAGTGCTTCCAGCTTATCGACGGGGTGCGTTTCTTCCATCGTGACACCAGCCTCCTCCATGGCGGCTACCTCTTCATCCATTGGGATGTCCACTTCGTCTGTCATTTTGTCCCTTTCCGTATCCATCTCGTTGTTGAGACGACCTTGGGTCACTTTCTCTTCAGTTTCCTCGATCCTCTCTCTGGGATCGCTATTATTTTTCTTATTTAGTTTCATATTCAGTTCAATTGGGTTTCCCTTTGAGATACACAGCAAATAGTTTGCCAAATTGTTTCAAGCAGAGTATAATTCATGGAAAGTCGCTACAGAATGGCACTCGGAGCCGAAAAACATTCGTTTACAGAAAAAGCTCAGACCATTCATCAAATATCTTCACCTGATGGTACCCATGCTTTTTAAGGTTTTGCCGGATTTTCTTTACTGATTTCTCTTTTCCCAATCGCGATTTGGAGTAAAATTTATCTGCAAAACAGATTACTTTCTCTTCAAGGCTCTGGGGCCTCATATCCCTGTGGGGAATGGGCAACCCCCTATTAATTATGGTCTCAAGGCTAAGGCCGGTGCCAGTATGTCGCTCGCACACCAGTCCATGTTTCGGGTATCCTTCCGAAGTGAGCAATTCCTGCCCCAAGTAACCGTGGCATATATAAGGGAAAGTACCGTGGCAGGCGATATGGGGTGCTTTCGTCATGAAAATCCCTATGTCGTGTAACATTCCCGCCTCCTCAATAAAACGGGTATCCACTGCTAATTCAGGATGATTACTCGCTATCGAAAGAGCCTTATTGGTAACATCCGTCGTGTGCGACATATATATATCGTACAACTTCGTACCCTCTTTGTAATATTTATTTATTATAGCCTGTATATCCATAAGATGCATCTCTCGCCCGAGCCGTAAAGGGGATTTAATACAAAAATAATATAAAAACATCAGACTCTAAAAATCTATGCTATAAACGCTATCGATGCCCTATCACGATAATTTCAGATGCAAGGCGCGGTGAGATGTAAAAAAAATGTATCTTCGCGTACTATGGACCGAGCGAAAGGAGGATTTCCCCAAGGGTTTTTCATTATCTTGTTTACAAGTTATGTAAGCGGGATCTCGCTTTTCACCCATACCCATGTGATCAACAACACCACGTATGTACACTCTCACCCCTTCAAAAAAGGAGAGAAATCGCAACATACGCATACCGAGAATCAACTCTTTATTCTCGACCATTTTTATAATACCTCGATCACATCTGATATTCTTCCGGGAATTGACCTATCGGCAATTTGCCAGCCAAACACAACTTCTTATATTGATGATTACCAAGCATCGCATCTTCTAAGACCGGTATCTGAAATACCTGCAAGAGGACCTCCCTCGCACGCGTGATCGCACGCCTAATAACACTCCATTTTACAGTAGCACGCATCTGACACGTCAACTTTTCTTACTCCTGCTCGAGTAACTACTCGAAAGAAAGATAAGTCGCATGGGAATGCTATATACTGTATGCTGCTATTCACTTATTACTTACTTGATTCTATATAAAAATCACGACAAATGAAGAAAATAATCACGCTCATCGTATATACGATTGCTTTTACAATATACCTCCCTGCCCAATCAGGTATGGAGAATCCTCACCAAACAGATGCTAATATTTTTG
This sequence comes from Bacteroidales bacterium, assembly GCA_012518155.1. Lineage (GTDB taxonomy): Bacteria > Bacteroidota > Bacteroidia > Bacteroidales > Dysgonomonadaceae > Proteiniphilum. Next base: position 5,120 of record JAAYTC010000357.1, read on the forward strand.
GACACGTGCTAGATAAGCAGACAGGAGAACATCTACCATACGTGACCCTCAGCCTGAAAGGCACTACCATTGGCATCACCACCGATGCCACAGGCCACTACTTCTTCCGTAATCTTCCCATTGGAAGCTTCACGCTGGAAGTATCTATGATCGGCTATAAAACGGCCTCACGTGAGGTCGATATTATCGAAGACACCACCCTGGAACTCAATTTCGAACTCGAAACCGAAAGCTATTCACTTGACGCGGTAGTCGTCTCCGCGAACCGGAACGAAACTACCCGCCGAACGGCTCCCTCGCTTGTAAGCGTGGTAGATATGAAAACATTGGATGTGACCAGTTCCACCACCCTTGCCGACGGGCTGAAGTTCCAGCCGGGTGTCCGGATCGAGAATAATTGCCAGAACTGTGGCACCACTCAAATACGAATCAACGGGTTAGAAGGCCCTTACTCCCAGATCTTGATCGATTCCCGCCCCGTGGTGGGAGCACTTGCCGGCGTGTACGCGTTGGAACAGATTCCCGCGAACATGATCGAGCGCATCGAAGTGATACGGGGAGGCGGATCGGCACTCTTTGGGGCAAACGCCATCGGGGGCACCATCAACGTGATTACCCGGGAACCCATCCGTAACTCGGGAGAGTTCGCGCATACGTTATCCGCGATCAACGGAACAGCCAGTCTCGAAAACAACACCACCTTCAACGCATCGTTGGTAAACGACACCCGAAACGCGGGCATCATGCTTTACGGGCAACACCGGGCAAGAGACGGGTACGACCACGACGGGGATGGCTTCACGGAGCTCGCTCAGTTGAAAAACCGCTCATTTGGCTTCCGTTCTTTCATAAAAACAGGCGTCTACTCACGGCTTTCGTTAGAGTATCAAAATATACATGAGTTTCGCAGGGGAGGCGACCGCTTGGACATGCAACCTTTCGAAGCATATATCACCGAGCAGGTAGAACACTACATCAACGGCGGCTCGCTGAAGTACGACCATTTTTTGAATGGTGGCAGCAACCGACTGACCCTTTACTCGGCAGCCCACCATACCGACCGGAATAGCTACTACGGAGCGGGCGATCCCTACAACGCTAATTTGCCGGAGATCACCCCGGGGATGCCGCAAGATCAGTTGGACGAAGTTAATGATGCGATCGAGAACAACGATCTGCGCCTAAATGCTTTTGGCCATACTACCGAACTCACCTATCAACTGGGAGGCCATTACATGCATTCGTTCGACCATCTCTTTTTCATGCCCTCCGAACTGCTCGTGGGTACGGAGTTCATGGGGAGCGACCTGAGCGACAAAAGTGGCTACCGCGAAGCTCCAATCGAACAGCAGGCAAACACGATGAGTGGTTTCCTACAAAACGAGTGGAAAACCGATCGCTGGGGAATCCTACTCGGTGGCCGGCTGGATAAGCACAATTTGCTGGATCACGGCATTTTCAGCCCGAGGTTGAATCTTCGCTTCAACCCGAACCAAGATATTAACATACGCTTAACTTACAGCGAAGGATTCAGGGCACCGCAACTCTTCGACGAAGATTTGCACGTGGATATTGCCGGTGGTGAACAGATCGTACGCGTCCTATCAGACGACCTCCGGGAGGAGCGGTCACACAGCCTGAGCGGATCGATAGACTTCTATCACCAGATAGGAAGAACGCAATTCAACCTTCTGGGCGAGTTGTTTTACACGCGACTCAACCGCCCGTTCGCCGAGACCCGGAGGGGTACAGAAGTGATTGTTGAAAACGATGAGAAAGGTGCCCACGTGTATGGGTTGAACTTGGAGGGAAGAATGATGTTCGGAACCTCGTTTGAACTTCAAGGAGGAGCCACGTTGCAAAGGAGCGAATACGCGGAAGCCCGAAAATGGTGGGAACCCGAATCCCCCGATGAGGAGGTATTGGACAGCGTGGAGCCCACGAAAAAGATGATGCGTACACCCAACACCTACGCCTATTTCGTGGCCACGTTCACGCCGGTCAGTAAATTCTCGGCCACACTATCCG
>JAAYTC010000046.1 GCA_012518155.1 Bacteroidales bacterium
AAAAAACGGTTTCAATTGAGACAACTGAAACCGGTATCACTGCTTACTTGGGTAAGCTGATAACAAAGGGCTTATCGTAGCCGCTCTAAGGAACGTACCAGGGCTTCATCGGCCCCAATTTTACGGATAGCGAGCACCGTGAGGATAATCGCGATGATGGGCATGATGATCCCTATTCCTACTTTCTCAAACTGAAGGTTTTCTACCGGGTACAGCCTGAAAATAATAAAACCGAAGTAAAGGTAGAAACCAACCATCAACACGATATTGAAAATCGATAAACGGATCTGTAACATTCGATTCCGATAAAGGAAAACGGTAAACAGCGCGATCACGGAACTCACGGCTCCCACCGCGAAAAGCCCCCACGTGGAATCACTAAGGTTTCCATCGAGATAAATACCCATCGCCTCGAAAACTACCCGTTCGCCATCGTAAAAGAAGGTGGCAAGTGTGGTGACGGAAGCCACGAGCATGGCGGCGGCGGCCAATAGCAAGAAAACTGTTTGAATGCGTTGCAGCATAATCAGAACATATCTTTTTCCTTCGCGGGGTTGCGATAATAAATTCCTCCCTCTTTCCACTCTTCGATAGCGAGCAGAGAAGGTTTGGGAAGCTTTTCATAGAAACGGGAGATCTCGATCTGTTCGTGGTTTTCAAAAACCTCTTCCAGGTTATCGCTATAGGAAGCAAACTCCTGCAATTTACTATCAAGATCTTGCTTCATCTCTAGGGAGAGCTGGTTGGCTCTTTTAGAGATGATCATCACCATTTCGTATACATTTTCCACCTGTTCGGATAAGCTCATCACGTCACGGGTTTCGGTATTGGTGCTTGCAGCAATTTTTCTGTAATCCATTTTAATATATAACGTTTTTAATTTTCATTTAAAATCATGTGAGTGTAATTTGATCACGTGGCGGGCAATACATCTATTTTACTTTGTGCCTCCTTGTAGTAAGCTTCAGCCTCTGCCATGTAGTTCCCTTCCGGAAATGAGTTGGTGTAGTTGAAGTACTCGTCCACCACCATACGATATCGTTCGGGCTGCGTTTGTATTGTACTGCGCAACGCGTACTCGTAACGTGCGCGAAGAATAATTATTTGGTACTCCTCCATGTACTTCGAGTAGGGATAATTCTTCATCGCCTCGCGAGCAGTAATCACTGCCGATTCGTAGTTATTCCCCATGTAGTTTCCCAAGTTGAGGTAGAGTTGTGCAGCTTGCAACTCTTTCAAAGCCAGCTTTTCCTGCAGCTCGAAAAGGTAATTTTTCGCCTGTTCGGCTCGCTCAGTCTGCGGGTAGCGTTCGATATATTTCTGAAATTCAGCAATCGCCGTGTAGGTCCTTGTTTGATCGAGCTTGGAATCGGGCGAATCGAGATACATACCGTACGCGGAATAAAAGAGAGCCGGTTCGGCGTACTCCCCGCGTGGGTATGTATTATAATACGTGGTAAACGTTTGTGTTGCCGAGAAATAATCCCTCGAGTTATAGTGGCTCTGGGCCAACAGGTAAAGCGACTCTTCGGCGGCAGCCGTACCTTTCATAAAAGGCACCAACTCCTCTAGCAGGGTGATAGACCGACTATATTTACCTTCGTCGAAATATTTTTTGGCATAACTGTACTTCAGGTCTCTGTCGGTACTTTTCAATATTTTATTGTACTCGTTACACGAACTCAACGCCAATGTGAGCAACAAAAAAAAGATTAGCTTTATTCTCATTTTCTTCGTACAAGTCGGTTTTTTAACATGCAAATTTACGGAATCTTTCTGACTAATGGCCAATGAAACGGGTTTTTATTCAATTTTAGGATTTTCAGCCACGAACGACAAGATACTTTCCACGTATTTACGATCGTTTGAAAGCTTAGGAACTTTATTTTGTCCCCCCATTTTTTCACGCCGTTTCATCCAGCTATAGAACGTTCCTTTTTCCATGCTTCGCACCACGGGTAGGCCCAAGGACAAGTTATAGGAACGTTTTGCCTCGTAATCGGAATTCAGTTTCTTCAGGCTCTCATCCAAATAAGTAATAAACTGCTCTTTATTTTCAGGTGCCGTCTCAAACTCTATCAGCCACTCGTGTGCCCCGTTGTTATTATCATCGAAATAGATGGGTGCCGCGGTGTACTCCGTGATTTTTGCTCCCGTTCGGCGGCACGCTTCATCGATAGCCCGATCGGCGTTGTCGATGATCAACTCTTCCCCGAAAGCATTGATAAACTGCTTGGTCCGCCCCATGATCTTGAACAGGTAGGGATGAGTAGAAGTAAACTCAATGGTGTCACCAAGCTTGTAGCGCCATAAACCGCCACTGGTACTGATCACTACCGCGTACTGCTTCCCGGTCTCCACTCCCTCGAGCGGTATAGTCTCGGGATTTTCCTTGTCCCACTGCTCCATCGGGATGAATTCGTAATAGACTTCGTTATCTAACAGCAACAGCATATCTTTGCTCCCAGGAGCGTATTGCACCCCAAAAAAGCCCTCCGAAGCGTTATAGGTCTCCCAATAATGCATTTGATCGGTAGGAATCAGCTTCTTGAACTGCTCTTGAAACGGGAGAAAACTCACTCCCCCATGGAAAAACACCTCGATATGAGGCCACAACTCCGGGATGGTCTTCCCTGTATCTTCCACGATCTTTTTCAGCAACACCAACATCCACGAAGGCACCCCCACGAAGGCACGGATATCGGAATGAATCGCGTAGTCGGCTAGCTTTTGCAGCTTCACTTCCCAATCGGCCAAAAGGGCGATGCTCTCCGGTGTACGCCGGCGCTTTACGGGCTTCGGAAGATTCTTCATCAATATCGCGGAAATATCGCCCGTGTAGATTCCGCTGCCGATGCGATTCTCTTGCTGGCTACCCCCCATAACCAACGTTTTCCCCAAGATAAACGAGGTATTGGGATGATGATTAGCATAAAGGCCCAGCATATGATACCCGGCACGGTAGTTACCGTTGAAAAGCGACTCGCGGGTAACGGGGATGTACTTGCTTTTATCTTCCGTGGTACCCGACGACATGGCAAACCACATCACGGGTGAATTCCACAAAACGTTCTCCTGTTTTTGATTGATGATCTTATCAAGGTAAGGACGCAAATCTTCGTACGCCATCAACGGCACCTTGTTTCGGAAGTCGGTATCGTTTTTCACGTCCCTGAAACGGTGCTCAGCGCCATAAAGAGAATCCCGCCCATGCTCTAATAAATAGTGCAGCGTATTTTGCTGAGTCCCCAGCGGGTCTTCGAGGAATTTTTCAACCGGTTTGTAGTAAGAAAGAAGTATGGATCGTGCAATCTTTCGAATCATTCTTTTCGTGTAAAATTGAAGGGCAAAGGTAGGCACCAGTTTCTATAAATAGAAAATTAAAATCACAATTTAAGATAAAAAAAGAATTAACCGATGCGGCTCACTTTGTGCAACCTTTCTTCGTCAATGATTTTTATTTTTCGACCGTCAATGGCAATGATACGTTCGTTCACGAAGTTAGATAGCGTACGGATAGCATTGGAGGTGGTCATATTCGACAGATTTGCCAAGTCTTCCCGTGCCAGGTAGATATTGATGGTCGCACCATCTTCTTCGAGACCATAGCTCTCCTTAAGAAAGAGGAGCGACTCGGCCAGGCGGCCTCGAACATGCTTTTGGGTGAGGCTGACCACCCGTTGATCAGCGATACCCAAGTCGACAGATAACATCTGAATAAAAAAAAGAGCCAAATTGCCATTTTCGCGAAGAAATTGCTCAATCAGCTCCATCGGGATCATGCAAACGGTGCATGCCTCGAACGCGGAGGCAGCGGTAACATATTGTTCACGTGCAAAATAGGCACGATACCCGAAGTACTGCATGGGGCGGACGATACGAATAATCTGGCTACGCCCTCCCACTCCGCTTTTGTAAATTTTCACTTTCCCCTTGAAAAGGCACATCAAATCTTTGGGCCACTCATCCTCCAGATAAATCAGATCGTTCTTCCTGAACTGCAAAACACGGGCATTGTTACGCAATTTCTCGCGCTCAACATCCGTCAACATCCTCCATATATCTGATAAAGAATAGGATAGATCTATTACATCTTTTTTCTTTCTGGGCATAAGTGTTATAGAACTATGTTCTAAAACACAAATATAGCGGTTTTTCACCCATGTAGACCTTAAAAAGGATAAATATTTACTAAAACAAGAATAAGTGGCAAATCCCTGATAGCTCTTTCCCAATAATCATGTACTTTTGTATTAGAGCGATTATTAAATTTCTCCAATGAGCAAACGCGTTATACACATATTCCTTCTACTCCTCATTATATCTTATAGCTTTGCATACGGAAAAAGCCATGCTTTGGTTTCTACCATCCCCGTGGATACGGTACTGTTTAGAGCAATGGCCGCCGCGGAGAAATACGACAAGCTGGTGGAGAGCTATAGCGCGGAGGTTTATACACGGACCTACGTGGAGACGATAGATAAGAATTTCCTGTACAAGTTTACTCATATGATCCCTCAATTCGTGCTACATGACCCGAAAAACGACGAGGCATTAATCGAAACAATCAGTGACTTCCGGTTCGATTACCCGAACAATTACGTGCAAGATATCCGGCACGTGATGGGCACGTTAACACGCCAGAAAGACGTGGAGATGATTCCTTTCAAGCTCCTCAACATCAATATTTACGGGGAGACAACAAACGACGAAAGTTTTTTCATGCCCATCCGCTTCAGCACGGCGAAGTACTATCGATACTCGTTGCATGAAACTTTCGAAGAGAACGGCAAAGTGTACTATCATGTTCATTTCACTCCTATCTATGAAAACACGAAACTGCTCAAAGGGGCGTTTATCGTGGAAAAGGGAACTTGGCGTGTAATATTTTTTCGTGGCGAGGGAGTGGATATTTTTTCCGATTTCTCGTTCGAAATATCGATGGGAGACGCGTGGATCACCAACTACTTGCCAGTCGATTTCACGATATACCAGACGGCAGCTTACCTTGGGAACGTGCTCGCGAGCCGGCACTTGGCAACAATAAAATACAAGGATATTCGACTCCGCGAGCTGCAGGAACCGGAGAAATCATTGAATATTAGTGATTTTTACAAGGTGAGGCTCGACTCGGTACCCTTGCAGAGCGATCCGGCTTTCTGGAACGAAAAGCGGCCCATCCCTTTGCAGGCACGGGAGGCAGAAGTTATCACACAACACCTACAGCGGCAAAAAGAGAAAAGGGAAAAAGAGGCACGTGACGATTCGCTCAACAACAACAAGATTATGCAGCAGGTAGCCCAGCGGATGGTGATGAATTCCAATTACAGGTACCGGTCAACCCGGGTGGGCTACTCGGGATTACTGAACCCTTTGATGCTAGGTTATAGCTCAAGGGATGGCCTCACCTACCGCCAGAAACTCTCCTTTAATATTGATATGAGCCACGATCGAACGGTAAAAATCAACGCGTTCGCGGGATACATGTTCCGACACAAAGAGTTTTTCACCGACCTGACCACAAC
>JAAYTC010000358.1 GCA_012518155.1 Bacteroidales bacterium
AGAACTTTCAGCTGCTTTACCAGCTTGCCGACGTGCTGGGTGGCGAGGTGGGTGCCTCACGCGCCGCGGTGGACGCGGGGTATGCCGATCATGAGCGTCAAGTGGGACAAACGGGCATCACGGTCCGCCCCAAGGTGTATATCGCCTGCGGTATATCGGGACAAATCCAACATATCGCGGGGATGCAAGACAGCTCCATTATTATCTCGATCAACAGCGATCCGAACGCGCCGATCAACGCGATCGCCGATTACGTGATCACCGGTGAAGTGGAAAAAGTGATCCCCAAGATGATTAAATATTATAAGAAGAACACGAAATAAACATATAAATATGGCTAATTTTTATACAGATACACCGCAATTTCGCCACTATCTACAGCACCCGTTGATGAAACGCATCGTGGAGCTGAAAGAGAGAAACTACGCGGACAAAGAGACCCACGATTATGCGCCCATGGATTTTGAAGATGCCATGGATAGCTATCACCAAGTACTGGAGGTGGTAGGAGAAATTTGTGGGGATATTATCGAGCCCAATGCCGAGAGCGTGGACCAAACCGGGCCCACGGTAAAGGATGGACGGGTAACCTATGCTTCACCCACGAAAGAAAATCTCGACGCGCTCAACAAGGCAGAGCTGATGGGGATGGCATTGGGTCGTAAGTACGGGGGATTGAACTTCCCGATGGTTCCTTATATGATGAGCGCCGATATCGTGAGCCGTGCCGATGCCAGCTTCCAGAACATCTGGATGCTGCAGGATTGCGGCGAGACCATTTACGAATTCGCTACCGAGGAGCAGAAAGATAAATACCTTCCCCGCGTGGTGCAAGGAGAGACGATGTCGATGGACCTTACAGAGCCCGACGCGGGATCGGACTTGCAAGCAGTGATGCTCAAAGCGAGCTATAACGAGAAGGAGGACCAGTGGTATTTGAACGGGGTAAAGCGCTTTATTACCAACGGCGATGCCGATATCCACTTGGTATTGGCCCGCTCGGAAGAGGGAACAAAGGATGCCCGCGGCTTGTCGATGTTTGTCTACGACAAGAAAAATGGCGGGGTAAACGTGCGCCGCATCGAAAACAAGATGGGAATCAAAGGGGCGCCCACCTGCGAGCTGGTGTACAAGAACGCGAAGGCCGAGCTGGTCGGAACGCGTCGGATGGGCCTAATCAAGTACGTGATGTCGCTTATGAACGGTGCCCGCTTGGGTATCATGGCCCAATCGGTGGGTATCTCTGAAGCGGCTACTCGTGAGGCGTACGCGTACGCATTGGAGCGCCGCCAGTTTGGGAAGGCGATCATCGAGTTCCCGCCAGTATACGAGATGCTGGCCAACATGCGAGCCAAGACCGATGCATCCCGTTCGCTGCTCTACGAGACCAGCCGTTTCGTGGATATGTACAAAACGTTGGAAGATATTGGCCGGGAGCGAAAGCTCACCCCTGAAGAGCGGACCGAGATGAAGTATTACTCCCGCCTCGCGGATGCGTTCACTCCTCTTGGAAAGGGGATGAGCAGCGAGTACGCCAACGAGAACGCCTACGACTCCATTCAGATTCACGGCGGTTCGGGGTATATGAAGGATTACAAGTGCGAGCGCCTTTACCGCGATGCCCGTATCACCAATATCTACGAAGGGACTACCCAATTGCAAGTGGTAGCAGCCATTCGCCACGTTACCACGGGCACGTACCTCCAGCGCATAAAAGAGTACGAGGCCTTGCCGGTGGTTCCGGAGCTGGAGTCGCTCAAGAACAGCCTGGCGAAGATGGCCGAGAAGTACGAGAAGCTGGTCGAAATGGTTACTTCACTCAAGGACGAGGACTATCTCGACTTCCATGCCCGCCGTTTGGTGGAGAGTGCCGGCTACGTGATCATGGGGCATCTCCTGTTGCAAGACGCCAACAAGAGCCCCGATCTGTTCCGACGTAGCGCCGAGGTGTATATTCACGCCGGTAAGATCGAGGTGGAGAAGAACTACCAGTTCGTCACCCAATCTCGCGTGGAAGATATGTCCTACTACAAACCCGCTTTATCGGAAGCGTAATTAGTAAGGGAAAAATCGTGAAAACTACGCTTCATTCGATAGCGTATACAATAATCTTTAAAGAAAGGGATCTATTCGTGGATCCCTTTTCTTGTTAATTACTTCGTGAAATCAACTGGTATCACTCTAATACCGGCACTCAGTTCTCAAACGAAAGTGAAAGGTTAACTTAGGCATCACGCGGAAAAAGCATGAGAATATTTGCTTATTTAAATATTGTTTGTAAATTTGCGAACAATAATAAAAGGATTAGAAGTGAGAAAGATAATAGGAATAGAAGATCAAGAACTGATTGCTCGAATTGCTAAAGCGATGGGTCACCCGACCAGGGTTGCCATTCTTCTGTTTTTGGCTTCACAAGACAGTTGCTATTTTGGGGATATTCACGAAGAATTACCAATTGCTAAGGCAACCGTGTCTCAACATTTGAAAGAATTAAGAGAGGCGGGATTAATTCAGGGAGAAATCGAAACACCAAAAGTAAAGTATTGTATACATAAAGAGAATTGGAAGATGGCTCGTGAATTATTCGTGGACTTTTTTAATACATATGTCGAAAAGGATGTAATGTGTTGATATAAAATATGTTTTTTACTTTATTTGTTCGTTGTTCGACGAACTACTATTGATAATTAAAAAATAGCAGATATGAAAAAAAATACCGAGTTGAAAGAATTAGTCAAACAACGATATAGTGAATTAGCTTTAAATAGTAATTCGTCAGAGCTTTCATGCTGTTGTGGAACCAATCCTTCCACATCGTTTAAAAAAGAATATACGATTATGAGTGAGGATTATAGCCACCTAAAAGGTTATGTATCTGATGCTGATTTAGGAGTGGGATGTGGTTTGCCAACCCAATATGCGAGGATTAAAAAAGGAGATACAGTTATAGATTTGGGCTCGGGAGCTGGGAACGATTGCTTTGTAGCGGTAGCTGAAACGGGCGAAACTGGTAAAGTAATCGGTATTGATTTCTCCCCACAAATGATTGCTAAGGCTCGAGAAAATTCAAATAAGCGCGGTTATACTAACGTGAAATTTATTGAGGGAGATATTGAAAATATTCCGCTTGATGATAATACGGCAGATGTGGTTATTAGTAATTGTGTATTGAATTTATTGCCCCAAAAAGATAAAATTTTCAAGGAAATATTTAGAGTGCTAAAACCAAATGGACATTTTTGCATCTCCGATGTAGTTCTTAACGGCATTTTCCCTAAAAAATTTACAGAAAGTGCAGCCATGTATGCAGGTTGCATAGCCAGTGCGATACAAAAGAAAGATTACTTAAGAGAAATTGAAAATGCAAACTTCATGGATATTCGCATTGAAAAGACAAAAACAATCTCTATCCCTGATGAAGTTTTGGAAGAGCATTTAGATAAAGTGACTATAGAGCAGTACAGGTCGAACGATGTTGGTATTTACTCGATAACAATTACAGGAAATAAAAAAATATAATCACAAATGAAAAAGAAGATCTTAATCCTGTGTACAGGAAATAGCTGCCGTAGTCAAATGGCACATGGTTTTTTACAATCATTTGATAGTGGATTAGATGTACATTCGGCAGGCACTAATGCAAGTGGAAAATTGAATCCTAAAGCGGTCGAAGTTATGAAAGAAGTTGGAATTGATATTTCACACCATACTTCAGATAGTGTAGAAAAATACCTTAGCGAAGAATGGGAGTATGTTATTACTGTCTGTGGAGGAGCTAATGAGAGTTGTCCAACATTTTCTGGCAAGGTAGAGTATCGTTTGCATATAGGTTTTGACGACCCTTCCGAAGCAGAGGGAACTCCTGAATTTATAGACAGCGAGTTTTGTCGAGTGCGTGATGAAATCAAGGCGGTATTTTATGAGTTCTATACGACGAAAATAAAAAAGTAATGAGCACAAAATGATGGGTTTTTTAGATAGATACCTAACATTATGGATATTTATCGCGATGACTATTGGCGTGTCGTTGGGATATTTTTTTCCATCGTTTGCTGTAGCGGTTGATTCGTTATCAAGAGGCACCACTAATATTCCATTGGCATTAGGTCTAATTCTTATGATGTATCCCCCTTTAGCAAAAGTGAATTACAAATTACTACCAAAAGTGTTTTCAGACGTTAAAATACTGGGCACATCTCTTATTTTGAATTGGATTATTGCTCCTATCCTAATGTTCTTTTTAGCTATACTATTTTTGCGAGATTATCCTGAATACATGGTCGGCGTCATTCTTATTGGTCTTGCACGTTGTATTGCAATGGTTCTGGTATGGAATGATTTGGCAGGAGGTGATACCGAATACGGCGCGGGCTTAGTTGCTTTAAACAGTATTTTCCAAGTATTCTTATACAGTTTTTATGCATGGCTATTTATAACGATATTACCTCCGTTTTTTGGATTTGAAGGGGCAATCGTAGATATATCCATCGGTACTATTGCTAAAACTGTAACAATTTATTTGGGCATTCCATTTTTGATGGGAATATTAAGCCGATTAATTTTAGTCAAGGCAAGAGGGATTGTTTGGTATGAACAAAAATTTATTCCTGCTGTATCACCAATTACGCTAATTGCCTTGTTACTTACTATTGTATTAATGTTTAGTCTGAAAGGAGAGTTGATTGTTCAGATCCCAATGGATGTAGCGCGAATTGCAATTCCTTTGTTGATATACTTTGTAGCGATGTTTTTTATCAGTTTTTTTGTTTCTAAAAAGATTGGTTCGCCATACAATATAAATGCATCTGTTTCATTCACTGCTGCAGGGAATAACTTTGAATTGGCAATTGCGGTAGCTATCGGCGTATTTGGAATCCATAGCGGACAAGCATTTGCCGGTGTAATAGGGCCACTTGTAGAGGTTCCGGTACTTGTGGCTTTAGTCAGTGTTTCGCTTTGGCTTAAAAGGAAATATTACGATGTTACGCCAGTTTAACCAATTCGCCCATGACATATAAAGTGTACGAATGGTTGCAGACGGAAGTGGGAAGAAAGGCCATAAAAGGAAGCCGGGAAGTGACCATCAATTTAGATGGATGGTCTTCCCGGCTATCGTATCTCTATTAATCCCCTCGTGGTTACAGAATTTTCTTGAGTGCTTGGAGGTTCTCCGGCGAAGCGGCTTGTCTCCCTTCCACCGTGTAGAGGGAGGCAATCCGGTCGGCATAAGTTTCGTATACCTTGTGTTTCACAATCTTCATAGTGGAGTTAACCAACCCGTTTTGCTCGGAGAAAGGCTCTTCGATCACCGCGAAGGACGAAGGTATCCAGCGGTGGGGGAAAAGGTGTTCCTGCTTTCCTCCCTTCCGGTACTCGTTCAACGCCTTCTCGATCAGAAGCACGGCTTGTTCCGGGTCGACGTTCAGTTTTTTCAGCTCTGCCGAGTTCGGCACGATCAGTGCCGTGGTATAAGGACTCTGGTTGTTGTATAGCACGCACTGGTCGATGATGGGCGAGGTGGAGACGATGGATTCCTCGATTCCCTCGGGAGAGAATTTTTCCCCGTCGTCGCTAATCAGGAGCGATTTCGTACGCCCCAAAACGTAGAGATACCCGTCCGCGTCCATATACCCCATATCACCGGTACGCAACCAGCCATCGACAATGGTTTCGGCCGTTGCCTCGGGGTTTTTCCAGTACCCTTTCATCACGTTGCCCCCGCGGATAATGATCTCACCCTTCTCGCCGATAGGCACCTCTTCCAGATTATCGTCCACGATTTTGATATCCATGCGAGGCATCGTCTTTCCGGACGATCCCAGCTTGTGGGCATATTTGGTGTTGGCCGAAATGATTGGGGTTGCTTCTGATAGGCCGTAGCCTTGATACATCGGGATGCCGATCGCGTAGAAAAAGCGTTGTAATTCGATATCTAACAGTGCCCCACCACCGATAAAATACTCCAAGTTACTGGCAAACGACTGTCGGATCTTCGAAAAAATAAACTTATCGTAGAGGGCAAGCATAAGGCGTCCTCGTCCCCCTTTATTATATCCCTCTTTGTTATACGCGTATGCCGTTTTAAGGGCCCGTCTGAAGAGCTTGGCCGTGAAGGCACCTTTTTTCTCGATTTCGGTCTCGATGTTCTTCCGAAAGTTTGTTGCCAGTGCCGGTACGCTCATTAGTACATGCGGGTTGATCGCTTTCAGGCTTTTGGGTACGTTTCGCAAAACCTCCATGGGTGATTTTCCCATGGCCACGGAAGCGATAGAAGCACCTGATTTCATGAACGCGTAAATGCCCGCGGTATGCCCGAAAGAGTGATCCCACGGCAGAATTAACAGCGTACGGAAATAGGTGGGAAGCCCCCGTAGATGATCGATCGCTTGCTCCGCGTTACAGACGTAGTTCCAGTGAGTGAGCATGATGCCCTTGGGGTTGGCGGTGGTGCCGGAAGTGTAAGAGATGTTGGCGAGTGAATCGGGACGTACGGTTGCCATACGTTCCTTCAAGGCATCGGGATGGGATTCCATGAGCTTTTTACCCTCCTCCAAGATGGACTCGAACAGGCGTTCGTCCTCCTCTATCTGTTCTTCCGGATCCAGCAGAATATAGTGCCTCACGGTGGTGAATAGCCCTTTCATGGGGCGCAATTTCGCGATTTGTTGATCCGACGCCAACACTGCCACGCATTCGGAATGGTTGATGCGGAAGCCCAGCTCCTGTTCGGTATGCAATTTTACCGATAGGGGAACGCAGATCGCCCCCGCGTGCAATATGCCTAATTCGCCAATTACCCAGTAGTTTTTTCCTTCGGAAATGAGGGCTACGCTATCTCCCGCTTGGATACCCATGGCTATAAGCCCCGCGGCGAACTGCATTGATTTTTCCTGTACTTGTTGATACGTCAACTGTGTGTAATCTGTACCTGTTCTTGCCTCGTACAGGTAGGGACGATCCGCGAACTTCTCGACGGACTCGTTCAATAAATCCAAAATAGTTCTCTCTTTCATTGGGCGTTGTAGATTATTAATTTTAATTTCGTATGTATTAATTACTACAATTATAGCCGAAGATTTAGCTGTCGTTGTAGTGCATGCGAAAGTTGAGTTATTAACGATACGCTGGTTTGACTTCTAATTGACTTTTTAATTATACTTGTTTAGTTGATTCCTTATACGATTATCTTCTCCCCGGCCGGAAGAGCAGTTCGATTTTCGGGCGCGGACGCATTTTACCCGTGAAATCTTGAATCCACATCATGCCCCCTTCCACCCCCATGGTTGGATTAAACCAATGTTCGATGGTACCCCCGAAGTAGGGCGTGTTCATCATCGGCATCATGGGAGCATCGGGAGTATTGTTCCGTTGCATTACAGGTGCCCCCCCATAGGCGTTCGCGTACCAACTGTCCGACATCCGGTACCGCCCATGCAGGTCGATCATCACCGACGACTGATCCATGTTGAACATGTTCTGTGCCGTCTGCATGTATGTAAAGCCACCATCGATAGAAAAATTAGGGCTCACCATATAATGCGCGTTTACACCTGTATTCCAATGGGGGAGAGAGCCGAAATCGGAGTTGTACCCTCCGGTTACACCCACGTTTAAAGCAGATGTGACAGCGTAGTTTGCTCCGGCGTTCAGGACATAAAAACTGGCTTTCCCAAAAAAGGGAGTCTCCACGAGTCCCAGCGTGGCTGAAGAGTAAAGAAGAAGGCGGGGGGTAGGGAGCATGGAAGCGATGGCTGTCCGGCTTTTCGAGTTAATAAAATCGGAGGCAGCCCCGTCCCAGTGAATCGGCGGTAGCCAACTATCTCGGCCAGCAGGTTGCGGCGAAAGCGTGAACCGTTGATAGGGAGTAAATTGGGGCAAAAGATTCACCATCGGGTTCAGGCGTGTTAATCGTAAGGGAATAAAATTCGATTTGCCGGCAGAGGTAGTGTTGGTACGAGATGGAAGGGACCGGTCAAACTTCAAGCTATCTCGTTGCACCGATACCTCCTGAGCCGCACCATGCGTGCTCACGAATAAAAGAGTTATTAGCAATAGATAAAAAAGACGTCTCATAGCTTTTGGAAGTTAGCACAATCCACCATCAAAAGCAAAGGTATAAAACTTTTTTGAAAAATGGCCGCGAAATAGTGTTTGAGCTATAAAGTTTTCCGCGTTAAATTTTAACGATTTCAGTTTGGCTTTTCCCGTTATTTTATATTTCTTTGTTCGATCGAGAAATAATAAACGCTAAACTAATTGCCTATACGTGTTCTTTACTCCATTTTAATTCACATAATAATTTGAAGTAAAGCAATGATTACTTTCTGTTCGATGACCGATGAGGATTTGGTCGTTATGTACGTTCGTGGCGAAAATTTAGCGTTTGATGAATTGTTGAGAAGGCACCAACAGTTTATTTACAGTTATATCTTGTACACTGTTCGGGACAACGGACTCGCGGACGATCTGTTTCAAGACACATTCATCAAGGCAATTACTACGCTGCAGCAAGGAAAATACAGGGAGTCAGGTAAATTTAAGGCATGGATCACACGAATAGCCCACAATTTGATGATTGATTATTTTCGACAGAAGAAGAGCGAAAATACCGTTTCGAACGACGATTTCGAGGTTGACCTGTTCAACAATCCATCGTTGTGCGAGGAGACAATCGAAGCAACGATCGTGCGAAAACAAGTGCTGAACGACGTGAAGCAGCTAGTGGCCGGCCTGCCGGATAATCAACGACAGGTAGTGGAGATGCGCTATTACAAAGACCTGAGTTTCAAAGAGATTGCCGATATTACCGGCGTGAGTATCAATACCGCCCTCGGGCGTATGCGTTATGCCATTCTTAACATGCGAAAAATGGCAGCCGACCACCGGATTATTTTAACGATGAATTGAGACGGCATGAAAAAAGCCTCGACTGGGGTCGAGGCTTGGTATAGGGTAGGAGTTCAAATCGTTCTGTACGATCGAGTGCAGAAGTTGATTTCGTGTTCAATTGGAAGTGAAATTTCAAATATGCAGGATTTTACCCTGCATGCCTAATACTTCAGAATGCGGATACTTCTTAAAACATCTAAAACAGTGTTTGAAGCTGTTGAAGCTGCCCTGAGAAGTCTTTAAATATCGCCTAATTCGATAACATTTAAATCGTCGGATATGAAAATTTTCCGGACTGTGAAGCAGAATCAATCATACGCGAACGTAATCTCGTGTCAAATGGCTAGAAATTCATACCATCGATGCATTTCCACGAATGAAAACTACCGATGAAGTAGGAAGTCGTATTTGAAACTGGATTTTCATCCATTCACGCAATTTACAAGCTCATGTGCCTAATCGGTATGAAACAACGCCCCTCTGAAGGTTTATTGCTCGTGAGAAAAGGGAACAAAAGTTGTCGCGAAATCTTCTGTTGCATGAAGTTATTCATTCAAGGTCCGCTACTCTATTAGTAATTCCTAAATCAGGCGTGCCTGTAGGCTAATACGTGTATCTGCGAAGCAATAGCCTACGAGTACAAAACACGTGTGCTTTGCGCCTTAAAGCTACGAAAACAATCAAAGTTGTTTTACAATAAATGAAATGCTTCTCTCGTGTACAAAATGTCAATGAACTCCTATAAATTGTGGCACGTAAATCGTACTTTTTTATCTCAATGTTGTATCTGAAAATATAACGTTACAGGACGAGAAAAGTCAAGTTTTTTCCTTGATATTTATAAACAATTTATCAACAACTTTTCAACACACTTTTGATTTTCGTATGGAGGCCTATCAAATAGCGAGTTGTGTATGTTATGCCGCGCTGCTTTTTACCGTCTTTTACGGGTGTGTCGTGGTTTCTAGGCATGTGTTGTGGTGACCTGAAGCCCCACGATGGATAGAATAAGCAGGCTCAAGAAGAACATTCGCCAAAAGGTGATGGGCTCATGAAAAACGATAATACCGAGAAGAACAGTCCCTACCGCGCCGATGCCAGCCCATACCGCGTAAGCGGTTCCGGTGGGGATAGGGTGGGGGTCTCCCATCGACTTGTATAAGAAAAACATGCTCAACCCCACGCAGACAATAAAAGTGATAAACCATTGCCACATCTCTTTCCCGGATGTTTGTTGCATCTTCCCGAGGCTCATGGCGAAGAGTGATTCAAAAACTCCTCCGACAATTAATAATAACCAATTGATGTTCATATTTTATTCATTTAAAAACACATTACAACACAAAAAAAGCATACCACCCCTTCGCACTAGGCCTACGCGAAGAAGGGATATGCTCGTCTATATTCATCCGGCGACAAATATAGCTGTCCCATTAGGAATTGCAAAGATACAAAATCTCTCGAAATGGGCAATAAGTTCGTGAATGTTACACCTCCCAGCTGCGGTGGATCAGAGTGCCTTGTTCGGGGTCGTTCTCTACCCGGAGGTGCGCGTCGATCTCCTGTTGCATCTCTTCCACGTGAGAGATGACACCCACGATGCGGTTCTCCCTACGAAGCGATTTCAAGGTATCGAACACGATGTTGAGCGACTCTTTATCGAGCGAGCCGAATCCCTCGTCGAGGAAGAAGAAGTTTTGATGGGATTGGGTGATCTGCTGGATATTATCGGCCAGTGCCAGCGCGAGCGACAAAGAGGCTTGGAAGGTTTGCCCCCCGGAGAGGGTTTTCACGCTTCTCACCTTTCCTCCGTTCAGGAAATCCCTTACCTGAAAATTGTTATCCTCCGTGATCTCTAAGCTCAGCTGCTGGCGGGTAAGCTGAAAGAACCGGTCGTTCGCCGCGTTGCATAAAATCTGCAGGTACACCGAGGAGACGTAATTCACGAACCCGCTCGCTTTGAAGAGCGACTTCATGGTTCGGATATTTTCTGCCCGCGCATCCAGCTTTTCGAATGCTTCCTGTAACCGTGCACGGGTTTCAATATTTTTTCGTAATGTCTTGAGCAGCTCGGCCACCTTGCCCTGTTCGCGATTCATTGCATCGATCTCCTCTTTAAGCTTCACGATGGCATCCGTCACCTCCCGATACACGTCGGCATCATACCTTCGTCCCCCCACCTCCTTCGTGAGTTGTTCGAGGGAGGTCTGTACTCGCAGCAAATGCTCATTGAACCGGGCTACTTTTCCTTTTTCCGCTTCCGTGTTAAACGGTTCAGCAAGGAGCCCAGCCACCTCTTCGATCGATTGGAAGGGCGATTTTTGCAGCTGTTCCTCTAGTTGCTCCTGCAACGTGCTGATGGCTTTATTCTCCTGTTCCAACTCTTTGAGGTTGATCTCGAGTATCCCTTGGAGCCGGTCTTTTCGCTGGAGGTGGTCTTGCAGTTTTACAGTATGCTCTTGGTGCGCTCTCTCCAGTTGTTCGTGCTCCTGAAGCAATCGATTTTTCTCTTGTTCGATCTCGATGGTTTTACTCTGTCGGTACGTCTCGGGGAGTACCAGCGTGAGTTGCTGCCCCATCGTTTTCAGCTCGGCTTGATGCACCGCGATCGAGGTCTTTATCTTCTGTAGTTCTTCCTGAAATCGCTCTTTGTCTCGCTCCTTTTTTTCCAACAGAGCGGCAGTCTCTTGAAGGGAGCTTTCAGCGGCTTTTACCCTCTTTTCTCCTTCCCTGGCGGCGGTGAATGCTCGTGTAAGTGCCTCTTCGTCTCGATATTTCTTCCAAGCGAATTGCTTCTCATGCTCGGTCACCTTTTCCTGTTGCTCTTTTTGTTTGCTTTCCCTTTCACCCTGTTGGAGCTCCAGTTCTTTTTGGCGGCTCTCCAAGAGGGTCAGCTCTTTTTCTAGTGCCACGATCCGGTTGATCCGCTGCTCTCGCGTCTGTTTTTGCACGGCCAGCTTTTTCAACTCCTCATCGATCTCTTCCCCCGTGAAACGATCGGGATGATGAACGGATCCACACAACGGGCATGGCTTATTCTCTTCCAGCTCTTCGGCATACGCTTTGAGTCGTGCTTTTACATGCAGGTGGCTTTCATGCTCTTCCTGTAATCGTTGTTCGTCTCTTATGGCCTCTTTTTCGCTGTCGAGCCGTTGGTACCACACCGTGTAACCAGATTCCGAGGACAATCCTTCAAGGAGCTGATCCGATGCCAGTTTTGCTCGCTCTGCTTCCAGAAGCGTTTGCTGTCGACTTAGCTTTTGAACCTCTTCGTTTAGTTCTTGTAACTGTTGATTTCGGTGGCGGTTCTCCACGTGCCACGCTTGGATGGACGATAACTGCGCCAAGTCGGGCATCTCTCGTCGCAATGCGCGGATGTCCTCTTCCTGTTGTTGTTTTTCCTTTCTCAGGTTTTCCAGCTCCTGTATGGTTTTTTCCCAAATCTCCGTGCCGTTCGCAAGGCGAGACTCCTCGTTCGCGATTCGTTGTTCGATGGCTTTCATATTGAGTAGGGAGCCCAGCTCTTCTGCCTTTTTCTTCAGCGCGTCCCGTTTCTCGAAAGCGGGCTTTATCGCCTCGATCAGCCCTTCGAGTCGCTCGATTTCGGCCGTTTCTATTTTCACCTTTTCCAAGTCGTCGCGAATCTCTGCTTCCCGGCGCTCTTTCTTCTTTTCGATCGTTCGTAGTGACTCCAGCAGGTGTTTGAAACCGATTACCCCCTGTTCGTAGCGGGTGATCTTTCTCTGGAGTGCTTGAAACAGCGGCTCTTGCTCAAGCAGCCGCTTCTGTTCTTTTTCGGCCTCCTCTCTCTTTTGGACCAGCTCCTGTAGTTTTCTAAGCTCCTCCTCCTGCTGCTGGGCGGCCCGCAACTTTTTCTCCTGCTCATCAATATTCTTTACCAACAGCGACAAGCGTTCTTCGTAC
>JAAYTC010000047.1 GCA_012518155.1 Bacteroidales bacterium
AAGGCAGTAGCGACGGCCGGGTAAGCGTACCGCATGTACCCTTCCGAAAGAACGGGAAAGAAACTAAAAAGGAAAATCAACCCGAAAAGGCCGGCACAAACGAGCAGCGTTCGCCTTCGCTTACGTCTCTCTAACCACTTTTTCCCCCGCCGGTATCTCCGATACCTTTGCACCTGTCTGCTTCTTCGTCTACTCATGCCCTTCATGCGTTCAAAGATAATGATTTATTCCTTCCGGTACACCCAGCATCCCGCTTCGGAGTCGTGGTCTTGCACCCGCGTTTCCGGATGCTCCTCCCGGAGAACCCACACCACCATGAAGTCGCCCGCGGCCGCGCTGAAAAAGATAATCCCGTAAATAAGCAAAAACAGGCTGCCGGTAAAGAAGGATACTGCGATCGGTACCAGCCCCAGCAACAGTGCCGGCATCAGCGCCCCCGCGAAGTAATGCCGAAGCTTCAACGGTTCCGTGCAATGACAGTACGGTGTGAGGTACTCTTTCATGAAACCAAACCGGATGCTTTTGAAACCCGTTTTGGCGTATAACCCGAATACAAACCCGTGAATTAGCTCGTGGAGCACGATCCCCACGACGAACAGTAGGAAGAAAAGTACGCTTCCTTGCCACGTGATCGCAAAAGAGGGCTTCCATATCAGGTAAAACGGGACGCCAAGCAACACGAACTCCGGCCCCAGGATCTGTAACGCCAGCTTGTTCGCCGCCAGTATATCAATGGTCTTTTTTTCCTTCGCGCAGTCTTTATACTCGTCAATACCTCCCATACCGTTTATTTTAAACAACCAAAGATAATAAAACCGGGGAATATTAAACCACACCCTTTCGTGAAGATAGATCTGACACAATGAATCGGGCAGAAACTAAACGTACAGGTACCGAGCATTGATTATTGCGATCTTACCCGGATCATTAACACGCTTCGGGGCAAAACGATCCCCCCTACAACAATAAACAAATATTAAGCTTTACCCAGATTTCATTTAACTTTTACCTCACTATTGTTTAAGTTCTGCTTTATTTTTGTCTGAACCTAACTTGGGTCTTACTTCGCTCTATAATAATAGAAGATTAAAAGAGCGAGGTAAGAGCGAGGTAAGAGCGAGGTAAGACCCAGACAAGAGCGAAAAAAGGGCAAAATTAGAGCAAAACAAGAGTATAATTATAGTCAAGACGAGAAAAAGAGGTGAGAAAGACTCCGTTTGGGATAGCTCAAAATTCATAAAGAATGTAAATTCACCCTTTGCGAATTGAAGCTAGTGCCGTAAGCATCAGACAGCCTCTATTCGGTAATTATCCCAACGAGGGGCGTGGCCGTGTAGATGGACGGGAAAATCTATACAAAAATAGAGCCCCTTGCTAAAACAGCATCTTGGTTGTTCAATTTTTCATTATCTTTACAGAAAGATTTATTTTCTATGATTACAGGAGAGATTCGCACAAAGATTGATGCGATAAAGCAAAAGGCAGCTGCAACCATGTTTGGAGTTAACGTAGACAATCCCGCGTCCCCTGAGGAGAGTTGGACGAATCCGCGGACAGGAAACCCGGTGCCGTATAAAAATTTACGGTGGAGCAGGTTCAAGGGCTTAAGCGATGGCAGAATATAAAACGTTTGTAAGTGATTCTGGAAAATAGTATTCTTTATTATGAATAAGAGCGAGATAATAATTTACAACACCGATGATGGCAGGGCCAGTGTTATTCTGTATGCCCAAGACGGCAATGTTTGGATGAACCAAAACCAGATAGCAGAACTTTTTGACACCTCTAAGCAGAACATCGGACAGCACATATCTAACATACTCAATGACAAAGAATTGTCAGAATATTCAGTTGTAAAGAATTACTTTACAACTGCCGAGGATGGTAAAAAATACAACGTTAAGTTCTATTCTCTGGATATGGTGTTAGCCATAGGTTTTCGGGTAAGAAGCAAGCGCGGTACACAATTCAGAATTTGGGCCAATCGTAATCTAAAAGAGTATATGGTAAAAGGGTTTCTCATGGACGACGAACGCCTAAAGAATCCTGACGGGAGACCCGATTACTTCGACGAGTTACTTGAGCGTATACGCGATATACGAGCCAGTGAAAAGCGATTTTATCAGAAAATTCGTGACTTGCTTGCCTTGAGTAGCGATTATGATAAAACCGATAAGGCAACGCAAATGTTTTTTGCCGAAATACAAAATAAGCTGCTTTATGCTGTAACAAGCAAGACGGCAGCTGAGATTATCGTAAGCCGTGCCGATGCCTCAAAAGCCAATATGGCACTAACATCTTGGAAAGGCTCCATAGTGAGAAAGCAAGACATATTTACTGCAAAGAACTATCTCACCGAAGATGAGATTGACACACTAAATAGACTAACAGT
>JAAYTC010000359.1 GCA_012518155.1 Bacteroidales bacterium
TCGATATAGGCATGATTACCGTTGCCTTTCTGTGCAAGGGTTTGCAGCTTGTTGTCCTTGTAATTGCCCATCCCGTATCCCAAGACGGTCAAGAAAACACCACTCTTCCGCTTGGCCTCAATCAGCGACTCCAACCCCTCCGTGCTTGAAACCCCCACGTTGAAATCGCCGTCGGTACACAAGATGACTCGGTTATTTCCCTCTTTCACGAAGTTCTTTTCGGCTATCTTGTAGGCCAGTTCGATGCCCGCTCCTCCCGCGGTAGATCCTCCCGCCTGCAAACTCTCCAGCGCGTCCAAGATCTTCTGCTTGTCATCACCGCCTGTCGACGACAACGCTTCTCCTGCCGCACCGGCATAAGTGACGATCGCCACACGGTCCGTGGCACGTAAATTGTTCACGAGGAGCTTCAGCGACGCTTTCACGAGCGGCAACTTGTTCGCGTCGAACATCGAGCCCGACACGTCGATAAGGAAAACGAAATTGCTCGACGGCAATGTTTCCGAAGGGATCTCCTTTGCTTTCACTCCGATACGCATCAATTGGTGCTGTTTATTCCATGGGCAAATGGTCGTCTCGGTCACAATCTTTACCGGATGACCGTCCGCCGGTTGCGGATAGCTATAACTGAAATAATTGACCATCTCTTCCACCCTTACCGCGTCCTTGGGAGGCAATTGTCCTTGGTTGATCATCCGGCGAATGTTCCCGTACGAGGCCGCATCCACATCCAGCGAAAACGTGGAAAGTGGTTGTTTTGCCACCGAAAGGAAACGGTTCTCCTTCATCGCCTCGTACTCCTCCTTGTTCACTTCCTGCCTGAAAAAGGGCATGGGAGATTTGTACGTGCGGGGAGCACGGCCCAAAAATACAGATTGAACGGCACCCACTAAATTGCTTGCTTTACGGGTACCGTAGCCGGTAACCACCACCTCCTCCAGCAGCGCGGTATCTTGCTCCAGATAGACTTCAACCCGCTCGCTTTTTACTTCGACCTCCTGCTGTTTATACCCAACATAATTGAATTGCAGCATTTCCCCTTTCTTGGTTCGAATGCTGAACTCGCCATTCACGTCGCTTAACGTGCCCTTTGCGCTCCCCTTTTCAGAGATCGTGGCACCGATCAGCGGTTGTCTATCACGCGAATCCATCACTTTTCCTCTCACCTCTACCTCCTGCGCGCATACCGATATCGATGCCGCAATCACCAGTAGCATCAAACCCATTTTCTTACTGATTGTCCTCATAATGCTTCTTTTTATAATGAATAGTTGTTGAATGTTTGCTTAATGGATACAATCGAGCGCCGAATTCCATAACCCATCGAATATTTTTTTACTTTTGTACAATATTGACAATCTAACTTTTCATGATCGATCATTCAACGAATTGAAAAACAGGCCGGACATATCGAAACTATCGAACGACGAATTGGTTGAACATAGCAAGGAGGAAGAACAGCCGGTCTGTTTCAGCGAATTGTACCGTCGCTATATCCCGATGGTATACGGGCTCTGCCTGAAGTACCTCGCGAACGAAGCCGACGCGCAAGACGCCGTGATGGATCTGTTTGAAGAGGTAGCCTGGAAGATCAAGGAATACGATATAAAAAACTTCCACACCTGGCTTTACAGCGTGGCCAAGAACCACTGCCTGCTACGTTTGCGGAAAGCAAAAGGAACGTTTTTGGTTCCTATCGACGAAGAGTTTATGGAAAATGGCGACTTTTTTACTCTATTGGATAAGGAGAAGTCGAACGAAGAGGAGTCGGCCCTCCTGCACTGCATGAATGAATTGGGCGAAGAGCAGCGGAGAAGCATCGAATATTTTTATTACGAGAACAGGTCGTATGCCGATATCGTCGACCTCACGGGATACCCGCTGAAGAAAGTAAAAAGTTACATTCAGAACGGGAAACGGAATTTGAAAAATTGCATCACGAGGGTGTTGAATCGGATATAAGGCAACGAGTGCCAAAAAACGTACAAAAAGTGAATTAGGGCAAGAGAATCACCACAAGTGAGTATTAGAAAAGATGGGAAAAGAAATAAAAACAGCGTGAATTTAAAGGACTACATACGGGGAAAGAGGCACGGGAAGGAGGCCAACCGGCTGGAACGGGAAGCGATGAAAGATCCATTCCTGCAAGACGCCATCGATGGGTACGATACGGTGGAAGGGGATCATGCATCGGCTATCGAGCAGCTGGAGAAGCAACTCACCCAGCCGAGAAAACACGTTAACAAGTCCGAAAAGCAATTCACCCCGCTCGAAAAGCACGTTGACAAGCCCAAGAAGCGCGTTAACCAGTGGGTGTGGATCGGTGCCGCTGCTGCCCTACTCCTCTTGTTGATCGGCATCCCCTACCTGCTCTTTCAACCCGACCGGTCGGCAGAGCCGATAATCGCTTCGATGCGTCCATCGCTCGATGCTGAAATCCCCGAAGGTGAAATAGCGGCTCCCCTACTTACAGCAGATTCACTTTTGGTAGCGGACCGTAGCACGAGAGAAACTGAAGCATTACCTCATGAGCCAGTATCGAGGCAAATCATACAATCAGAACAGGTCGACAAGCATGACACCACGAGAGAAGCAGATAGGACTATTCCCCAGCCCCCAGTTTCGAGAGCATTGGCAGGGCGGGTTTCGGGAACCGCGGTTTCTGAGTCGGCACGAGAAAGCAGCGCAAGAATCACAAGATTATCCACGGACGAACGAGACCACCTACTGGTTTCCGGACGTGTAGTGGATGAAACAGGAGAACCGCTGATAGGGGCTACTATTTCGTTAAAAGACAGCGAGAGCATAATCGGCACCGTGACCGATATGGAGGGTAAGTTCCGGTTGATTGTCCCGAAAGATGAAGAGGGAAAGCTGGTCGCCTCGTTCATCGGCATGAATGATGCACCGATCCCGCTAAAGGAAAATGCGGGGGAGATCACGTTGAAATCCGATGATTTAGCGTTGAGCGAGGTGGTTGTCACGGGGTACGGCACACAAAAGAAAAGCATTACCACGGGTGCCGTCATGACCGTGAAGAAAAAATTCGGAGAAACTGAGTTCAAAGAGTACTTTTTCGAACATTACGATACCACCCTTTGCGAGGGGCAGCCCATCTTTTTTACCGTGGAGTTTTTTATTGACGCAAAAGGGCGACCCACAGGCATTCATATAAAGGAGAACAGCTGCCCCGGTTTAGAGACTGAAATCAAGCGGTTGTTGTTGGGCTCTCCCTTATGGTCGGCCATCGACAAAAAAATGGAGTTAAAAATAGAGATTCCATAAATCCACAAGATAATTGAATTGAAAAGAGAAACAGTGAACATACACGAGGGATTCGGCCATGTGGAAAAAGGATCTGTCGTGCGCTTCTTTGGAAAAAAAACGCACGACAGACAAACGATATAATGACACAGAACGTGCAACCAATATATCCTATTCCTCTTCTTGACGGACTACCTCCACGATATTGGGTTGTTCCAGCCCGTACCCTTTTCGTTTGTCTTCGGCCTTTAACATGAAAGCCACGATCAATGCCAAAACGCCAAACAGGGTGAAGATCATCATCGGCAACGTGTAGTCGTAAGTATTCACGGTTATCCCGTCGCGAATGGTCTGCCCGGTGATGCAATATTTTTCCAACACCCACCCGATCAACAAAGGCACGCCCATTAATCCCCAGTTCTGTACCCAAAAGATCAGCGAGTAGGCGGTACCCAAGCGCTGTTCAGGGATAATCTTCGGTACCGAAGGCCACATGGCCGAGGGCACCAACGAAAAAGCGACTCCCAGCAACACGACCAACACCATCGCGAAAATCCAGTTGTTCAAGCCGGGCACCGAGAAGAGCGCGTGGACGATGATTAACAGAACAGACCCGATGATCATGATAGTCGCCCCTTTTCCCTTTTTATCGTAGATCCCACCAAACAGGGGAGTCAACAAGATATTACCGAAGGGGAGCAGCATGGGAATCATCCCAGCCAGGTTTTCATCCACGCCGAACTTATTCACCATCAGGTCGGTCGCGTACTTCAAGAAGGGGAAAACGGCAGAGTAGAAAAGCACGCATAACAGCGCGATCAACCACCATCCGCGGTTACCCAATATTTTACCAATGTCGGCGATTTTGAACTCATCTTCCGGGATCGTCTCTTCCTCCATCGCGTTGGTTTCAGATTCGTCCAGTTTCTTATCCATCACCACGTACGCGAAAAATGCAATTAACCCGATGCAAAGGCCGATTAAAGCCACTAAAAGGGGACGGGAAACGTCGACCAATCCGGTGACTCTCGCGATGGGGATGGAGAATCCCAATGCCATGGCTGTACCTATCCGTGCCATGGCTACCTGCATGCCCATGGCCATCGCCAGCTCCTTTCCTTTGAACCATTTCACGATGATCTTCGACGCGGTGATACCGGTCACCTCCACTCCAACGGCAAACGTGGCAAAACCGATACAGGCCCAAAACAGCCGTGCATCCAAGCCAAAGAGTG
Source organism: Bacteroidales bacterium (assembly GCA_012518155.1). Lineage (GTDB taxonomy): Bacteria > Bacteroidota > Bacteroidia > Bacteroidales > Dysgonomonadaceae > Proteiniphilum. The sequence continues at coordinate 4,500 of JAAYTC010000359.1, forward strand.
TTACCCCTTCGAGCGCCGGACTCGAAATACCCCAGTATTTGATGGCGGTTCCCAACACCATCAATGCCGCGGAACCCACCCCGGTTATTCGAATGCCTAACTTATCAAGGATAATTCCTCCTAAAATCAACATCAACAGGAACACGTTGAACCAACCGTAAGAACTGGTATAGGTACCGTAATCCGCACGAGTCCATCCTAACTGACTTTCGAGCAGGCCCGCCAAGGGGGACATCACGTCCGATAAAAAATACCCACACATCATCGTGAATGAAACAATCACAAGCGCGGTCCACCTTGCCGCCGCGGAGTCTCGAAGCGTCATCCTGACTTTCTCTACCATTTTAAATGTTTTTATCTATCAATTAATATATGATCCGACGATCGCCGGAATCGTAGTTTGTTCCAAAAGGTGTAAAGATAGTAAGAAACGGGTGATTTCACTTCACACATTCCAAAAAATCCATTCCAAAAAAAGTCTTAACGTTATAGATTCGATTTCACCCAGTCGATCATCGATCGTTCCCGGGCGATGGTGTCCCTCTCCACTCGATCGCACTTCTCCGTTAATGAAGAAACAAACGCGCTATCTCGTATAGTTGAAATGTTGATACGGACATTCAGCAACGCTCCCATTACCGCGCCGCGACATGCCATAAGCCCCAACATACCGTCGGTTGCCGCGTTGCGGTTGCCTTTTTGCACCGTTTCGATAATGGTATCCATTATACTGAACGCGTGCTCGGCGATCTCCATCTGCACGAGCGATGCTTTTTTCATGGCCTCTTTGATCTGTTCCGTTCGGATCGTTTCCTCCTTATCGGTCTCTTTCGGCAACGTATAAGCTTCCATTACCTTGCTGTATGTTTCCGCGTCGCGATCGATATAGTTCACGAAAAAGGTTCGTTTCTCTTCCATCTCTCGGATGATCTCTTTCATTCGGCCTTCCACGCCTGCATGGCTTTTCCTCCCAATGGTGAGATTCGCTACCATAGAGGTTAATGAGGCGGCTACTGCCGCGTTCAGTGCCGATGAACTTCCACCTCCCGGCACGGCTGCTCCCGAGGCGGTCTTCTCGAGAAATTCTTTTATTGTCAGGTCTTGTAGCTTCATACTATATTGAATGAAAAAAGTTTATTACTGATCGAATCCGGGCTTCTCCAGCCTCGTTTATTCCATTAATTTTGTCTCAAGCACTTGGTTGACAGAAAAATTTTCCAGTCCCAAGTAATAGGCAGCGGAGTCTGCCAAAGCCTGCATCGGTACGAGGCCAATCACTTCGGCGCCCACTACTTGCACCCCGTATCGCTTCGCCTCCATTCGTACCATTTCTTGCGCTTGATAGATAGCTGTGCGGGTGTAATCGGTTAGGTTCATGGATATCTGAGTGATACCACGTTCTTTCAATGCCACGCCTATGGCCTTGCAATAGCGTAATCCCCCTCCAATATGCCGAACTTTTTTAGCGATGGCTTGGGCAATCGCCAAGTCTCCGGTTCCTATATTCACGTTATAGGCGATGAGCGGGACACGAGCACCGATGGCCACTGCCCCGGCCGTTGGATGAGGTGTTTCCGGCCCAAAATCGGGTTTCCACCCCGCCTGAAGCATTTTTCCGGGTAACCCTTCAAATTGTCCTGAACGCACGTTGGCCAAGTTCTCACGATGAGAAGCAGAAGCCGATTTTCCGTACAAGAAGACCGGGAGGTTAAACCGTCTTCCCACCTCGCTTGCTACCGATTTCGATAACGCGATGGCCTCCTCCATCGTGGCATTTTTTAGCGGGATAAAAGGCACCACGTCAACCGCTCCTATACGGGGGTGTTGCCCTTGGTGCACGGTGAGATCGATCAATTCCACCGCGATCCCGATCGCTTCAATCACCGCATTTTTCAATGCTGTCGGTTCTCCGGCCACGGTGATCACCGATCGGTTATGATCGGGGTCGCTGCTATAATCCAAAAGTTTCACACCTTTCTTGCCACGAAAAGCATCCACTATCTTTTCCACCTTCACTGCATCGCACCCTTCGCTAAAATTGGGAACGCACTCTATTATCTTGTTCATATTACCACGTTGATCTGATCTTCCAGCCCATGTTATTCGGGCTCATGCCCCACGCGGGCATTAACAACTTGCCACACTTCCACCGGGTAGTCTGATTCGATGATATCGGGCCCCACCTCGATGGCACGCCGGTAAGCAGAAGCCCGCTCGTCGGCTGTCTTCAGCCGATCAAGCGATGGAGCGTATGACACCATGCAACGTACCCCGTTGGCTCGTAACTTTTCCACGATATGCCGGTTGGAATCATTAATGGTCTGCCCCACGTAAGCAATCATGTTTTCCCAAGGGACTCCCGAGATAGCGATGTCTTCAAACTCCGCGTCGTTCCGCGCGAATACCGACAACATGATTCCCGGCAACTGATCGGAATAATACCTCGCTTGCGCCCCCGTATGCACGGTGAGCATCACGTGCTTTTCCGCCTTCAACCTCTTAACCATCTCCACGATCATGGGAAGCGGCACATCTTTTTTATCGAGGTTGATCACGGTTTTTCCTTCGCTCCAATTGATTACCTCCTCGAGCGTGGGTATTTTGGCGGTAGTAACATTCCCCTCGTGGTCTTTTAACCGCACCGATTGTAACTCGGCATAGGTGTAATCAGAGAGACTCCCGGTCGCGTCAGTGGTCCTATCTAACGTGGCATCATGCATGAGCACGATCACGCTGTCTTTGGTAAGGCGAGGATCCACCTCGAAAAAAGCAGGCACCTGGGCCAACACGAACTGGAACCCTTCAATGCTGTTTTCGGGAAAACCGGACACACGAGCACCCCTGTGACCACTTATCAATAGGGAACCATCGCCGGTATAGGCAAAATATTGACGCGTATCCTTGAGCTTTTTGAATTTAATGTAATTTTCTTCTCCCTCCTTGGCTTTGCAGCCATGCAAGA
>JAAYTC010000360.1 GCA_012518155.1 Bacteroidales bacterium
AAGCAACGATGGATCCAGAAAATGTCGGTGAAATAGAATACAACCATTCCCTGCTCGCTAAAAAATGCGGTATCCGTATGCCCGAGACCCGGTTGTTTGAGGGAAAGTATTTCGGTACGGAACGATATGATAGAACGTCTCGAGGAAAATTACATACGGTAAGCGCGGCCGGGTTGTTGAATGCCGATTATCGAATACCGAGCCTCGATTACGGTGATTTATTGCAACTATGTCATATCCTGACTAAAAACATGGAAGAGGTGTATGCACTTTTTCGTCAAATGGTTTTTAATGTGGCAATCAAGAACCGTGACGATCATGCAAAGAATTTCTCTTTTCAGTTGATAAACGGCGAATGGAAGCTATCTCCCGCTTATGACCTGCTGCCGAGTAGAGGGTTCAACGGATTTCATACCACAACCATTAATAATAACGGAGATCCCACCCACGATGATGTCATGGCGGTAGCAAAAAGAGCCGGATTGGATAGGAAACGGGCTGAAAAAATCGTGGAAGAGGTGAATACACTGGTCAACGAGGCTTGAGTTTATCCTTTCTGTTGCGCCTTATCCCTAAGGTTATCTTCCTCAACTTAAAAAGACTTTGCTCACTTTGCGATGTGCCGCCATACAGGGGCGTTCTAAACCCCTGTGGAGTCCCCTTAAAAAGTAGCGGGACCGTGCTCCATGATCGGGATTTTTAATACTCGCTCCACGTACTGAAAGTAATAAAACAGCTTGTGGTTCAGTTCAAAGCCGTAATCAACACCCCTTTGGTACCCGTGAATGGGTTGGAAGAATGATCGCCTCCCTGATGTGGTGGCGTTGTAATTCCATGCCGAAACATACTGGTGATTCCAGCCCTCGTAGTAGGATTGCGAGCGGTATTTCGCGGGGGTACCGTGCAGCAGGTACCACGACTCGAATCCGGGATCCAACACGATCAACTCGTGCTTAATGGAGTCTTCCTCCGTGACCGCCTCATCATTGGGCTCGATGGCGACCACGCCTTTGGGCCCTGAACAAGCAGCCATTATTGCCGCAAGGGCGAGAATATAAAAGAATAGTTTTGTTTTCATTGCCTATCTGTTTTGATTGTTTTATCAGGCCTTGTTTTATCGGTCTTGTTTTTATCCAGCTTTATCTCTTTATCTGGTCTTGAGGCACGTTTACACGTGATGGAAATTAAAACGCGATGATCCCGCTCTCTATATATAACAATTTCAAAGCGATAAGTTATAAAAAAAATGCAAAAAGTGAATCGCGATTCATTTTGTTTCGTATATTTGGAATAATAAACATCTGTGAAGTAAAAAACATCGCTGAATATGAAAGAGCTATCTCGTCGCCATTTTTTACGCAAAGGACTTGCAAGTATCGCTGGATTAACGACGATAAGACCGGGATCAATTGATTTCGATCTCAGTCGTGAAGTTACCGTCGATAAAGTAGCTCTTGGTAAATCAGGATTGAATGTGTCCCGTATCGCGTTTGGAACCGGATCGAAGGGCAACGTCAAAGAATCCAACCAAACCCGACTGGGCATGGATGCATTCATAAAATTGGCTCATCATGCTTACGACAGAGGAATCACTTTTTTTGATATGGCTGACTCTTACGGTTCCCATCCTTACGTGGCAAATGCATTAAAAACTCTCCCTCGCGAAAAACTTACCCTTCTAACTAAAATTTGGACACAACCGGATGGTTCAGAAAGAAATGTTCCTGTTCGTGAATCCCTTGATCGTTATAGACAAGAGATAGATACTGATTATATTGACATAGTTCTGATGCATTGCTTAGTACAAGGAGGTTGGAGCAACGATCGTAGGCACTATATTGACGGGTTATCTCAAGCAAAGGAACAGGGCATCATTAAGGCGGTAGGAGTTTCCTGCCATAATTGGGACGCCATGGCAGAAGCAGTCGACAATCCTTGGGTTGATGTGATAATGGCACGCATTAATCCTTTCCAGAGCCACATGGATGGTACGCCGGATGATGTGAAAGCATTACTGGGAAAAGCCAGACAAAATGGGATAGGAATTATTGGCATGAAGATTTTCGGTGAGGGAAACCATGTGAAAGATAGTGAACGAGAACAATCTATCCACTTTGCACTTACTGAAGCCAATATTCACTGCATGACCCTTGGAATGGAATCCATTGCTCACGTGGATGACGCCGTAGAAAGAGTGATGCGGCTCGCTTAAATTTTAGGAAATACCCAAGGCTCTCTATATGTTGGTTTTAAATATTTGTTAGCGCTTGTCACATTAAAAGATTTTCTTTCATTGTCGTATTTCAACGAAACCCCGTTCATACGTGCCGCGATATTTCCTAAATGCGCGTACTTGGCACTAAGGCTTGCCGTTTCTATGTTACACGCTGTATTTCTATCCCCTCTTTTCATGCAGTCCAAGAAGTTCAACACGTGAGCTCTATGCTCTTTGTGATCGGCCGTTACGATTTTCGCTGGGATTTTTTCACCTTCCGGGTACACCTGCCAGTCGTTTCTATCGGCAACTAACGTGCCATTTTTACCGGTAAAGATTAACCCGTAATTTTTTCCATAGGGACCCGATTCAATGCCCGCGTTATTTTCCCAAGATAGGAGGTGGTCATCAAGCTGGTACATCACAGACAAGGTGTCAAACGTTTCGTGCATCCCTTCAGGAAAAAGGTTATTAGCGCCGACAGCTTGTATGGAACGAGGCATCGCGGTTTGTTTTTTCCACCACAGAGCCATATCCAATAGATGTACACCCCAATCGGTCATCAATCCCCCGCCATAATCCCAAAACATCCTCCAAGAACCGTGAAAACGTTTGGTGTTGAACGCTCTCTTTGGTGCAGGCCCCAGCCACGTATCGTAATCGACACCATTAGGAACCTCGGAATCACTTACCGTATCCTTGATTGCCGCGTAGTTAAAATTACAAAAGATATGAACACGTGAAATTTCGCCCATGAGCCCGGTGTCCAGGTAATCGATCATATCTTTCCAAAGCCGTGCACTTCTTTGTTGTTGTCCCACCTGCACTATTCGATTATATTTTTTCGCCGCATCCACCATCACATCGCATTCCGCGATGGAGTTGCCAATGGGCTTTTCCACGTACACGTCTTTCCCGGCTTTACACGCGTCAACAAACTGCAGGCAGTGCCAATGATCGGGTGTAGCAATAATCACAGCGTCAATGTCTTTTCTGTCAAGGACTTTTCTGTAATCATTATACAGGTCGAATTTTGCTGTTTGTATAGCTGATAGTTCCTTCGCTCTTGAATCCAAAAGTGATTGGTCCACATCACATAAGGCCGCACACCGTACCTCTTCCGATTGCAGAAAGCTAGATAAATTCCCCCATCCCATTGAACGACACCCTATCAACGCGACATTTATTTTATCGTTTGCAGATACGGTTGTAGTAGATCTCAGGTAGGTAGGCATTGCAATACCTGCCGCGATGGCGGAGGATGTTTTTAAAAACGAACGTCTAGAGATTGTCATTTTAGTCGTCTTATTATTACAAATTTCGAATCCAT
>JAAYTC010000361.1 GCA_012518155.1 Bacteroidales bacterium
GGAACCCGGCCGTGGAGAATCAAGCGACCGACCGGGCGTATCGTATCGGCCAGAAGAAGAACGTGATGGTGCACCGGATGATCACCAAAAACACGTTCGAGGAGAAAATCGACGAGATGATTCAACGCAAGAAGCACCTGGCCGATATGACGGTGGCTACCGGTGAGAGTTGGATCGGAAAACTCAGCAATAAAGAACTACGGGAAATTTTCGAGTAACATCGGTGGGTATGGAAGAGCAAAATTTAGTCCGCGTTAATAAATATTTCAGCGAAATCGGGTATTGTTCGAGAAGGGAAGCGGACAAACTTGTCGAATAAAAAAGGGTGACCATAAACGGGAAGGTGGCCGAAATGGGAAGCAAAGTGTCTCCTACCGATGAGATAAGGTTGAACGGGAAACTGATCACGCCCAAAGAGAAGAAAAAACAGGTATATATCGCGTTTAACAAGCCGCGAGGGATCGTATGCACCACCGATAGCCGCAGGGAGAAGAACAATATTATCGATTATATCAAGTACCCGGAGCGTATATTCCCGATCGGAAGGCTCGATAAAGATAGCCAAGGGCTTATTTTCCTGACCAGCGACGGGGATATCGTGAACAAGATTCTTCGTGCAGGCAATAACCACGAAAAAGAGTACTTGGTGACCGTGAAGGAGCCCATCACGAGATCGTTTATATACAAAATGGGAAACGGGGTACCTATCCTGGATACCGTGACGAAGAAGTGTTTCGTGGAACAGATTGACAAATTCAGGTTTCGGATTATTCTCACGCAAGGGTTGAACCGTCAGATAAGGCGGATGTGTGAATATCTCAGTTTTACCGTGGTTCGACTGGAAAGGTACCGGATCATGAATATCGACCTGGATGTTCCCATCGGGAAGTGGAGGCACCTGACGAAGAAGGAGCTGAATGATATTTTTAAACTGGTGAAGGATTCATCGAAAACAACGGTGGAACAGAATCCGGTTAAATAACGTTAAGTTTCAACTGATGATACTTGTTTTCCGAATGGATTTAAAAAATCTGAAACATCCAAATCAATTCCTAGAGTGCGATTTGAAGCTATCGCAGTGGGAACGAATTTGGCATTACGTGAAAATCAAAAACTTGTAATTAAAGATGCTCAATGGCTTGAATCAGACGAATTCAAGAAATGGACTACTTCTGATGCAGCGAATAGCAAGACCAAAGTAAAAGGGCGAATAGAGTTTGTAAGAGATTGTTTATTGAATAAAATCGATGTAACAAAACTCAGCTACAATGATTAGAGAAGAATTCAATATAAGAAAGAATGAAATTGATTCATTCTATGAGATCTTAAAGATAGTCGAACTAGAGAATCCGGAGCTGTCGGCTTATAATTTAATGAAAGAGAAATACGAAACATTAGGGTTCAACAGATCCAAAATTGACACTTTGCGATCAACCGCTTATCTTCTTTTGTACAATCTTATAGAATCTACAATCTATAATTCTGTGACCACCATATTCGATGCGATTAAAGATAGCCAGCTAAAATATTTTGAAATTATCGAAGATGTAAGACAGTACTGGCTTAATAATATGTATAAACATGACGAGAAAAAGAAAAAGGAGACAATTATTGATACAATGATGAGGATCGCGGATCAAATATTTGAAAACACGATTGAATTAGCTTCAAACGAAATTAGTTATGGAGGATCTCTTGATGCTCAAGCAATTTTCGCAACGGCCAAATCTATGAGAATCAATGTCAACAATTTGCATAAAATATACAACAAAAACACTCATGGGCAAACACTTATCGACATTAAGCAAAAAAGAAATTGGCTAGCTCATGGAGAAAAGTCATTTATCGAAGTGGAAAGGACTACTACTTTTTCACAACTAAAGGAAGCTAAAGAATATATTACCGTCTTTTTAAACGAATTTATCAACTCTGTTGAGTCCTATATAGAGAATAAGCACTTCAAAATTGAGTTATGATTGTAAATTTTTCGATACAGAATTTTGGTTCGATCAAGAATAAACAGTCGGTTTCGTTCGAAGCGGACGAAACGACGCACCTGGAGGAGGCCTACGTGGTGAACACCGGAGGGACGCGCCTGCTGAAACTGGCACTAATTTACGGGCCAAACGCCTCGGGGAAGACAACGGTACTGAAGGCACTGGACTTCCTGAGGGAGCTGGTGCTGCAACCGGTAGAAAAAAAGACCGATGAGCTGGAGTTCGAGCCGTTTCTATTTGATTCGGACACACCGGGACAACACTCTACCCTATCGATCGAATTTTTGCAACAAGGTATCAAGTACCTCTACGAGGTCGAGTTCTCGAAGAGGGCTATCGTACGTGAGGAGCTGTGGTTTTTTAACTCGACAAAGGAGAACCTGTACCGGCGAACCACTAACATGGAGAATCAGTTCACCGAGATCACGTTTGGCGAACGGATAACGATCGAGAAGGTGTTCGAGAAGGTACTGGAGGCAAACACGCTCTGGAACAACACGGTGCTTGGAGGATACCTGAAGACGAATATCGACTTCAAGGAACTCAAGCAGGCGATCGATTGGTTTAAGTTCCACCTGAAGCCGATGGTGAAAACCGACACGAACTTGGAACGGTACGTGACCGCGGGCATAAACTCGGGTGAAATTGATAAGGAGGATGTAATCGAGATCCTGAAGAAGGCAGATTTTCAGATTTCTGATATCGTGATTCAAGAGAAGGAAAGCGAACTGGACGACGCGCTTTTCGACCTGTTATTGAATCGCTCGGAGGAGGCAAGAAGCGAGTTCAAGTTGCCGAGAGGCCGAAGGAGTTTTACCACGCTACGGCCGGAGCTGGAACACACGGTAAACGATCACCGGTTTTCATTGCCGTTCGAGCTGGAATCGCACGGTACCAAACGGTTCTATGGATTCGCGGGACTGTTGGCGCAGTTGATTCGACAACCGGTGATCTTGCCGGTGGATGAGTTGGAAGCGTCGCTGCACCCGGAGCTTTATATTCACTTTCTACTCTCGTTTTTACTGAATGCCGAACGGTCGCAGGTGATAGCAACCACGCACCATCGGGAGATTTTGAGCAATAAAGATATTTTTCGGAACGACGCGATCTGGTTTACCGATAAGGACCGGGAAGCGGCGACAGAGATATACTCGCTGGCCGATTTCGACAGCACGGTGGTAAAAGATTCCACGAATGTGTTGAACGCTTACAAGAGTGGTAAGCTGGGGGCAACACCCACGCCGGGGGATCACTATATCGACCTAAATGAATAATACATGAGGCAACATAAAAAGATTAGGCTTCATATTCCCACCTACGCGTTCGTGGTAGAGGGGGAAACGGAGGTCTGGTACTTGCAGATGTACAGACAGCACGAGCAGAAGGATCGAAACGCGCGTATCAACATTAAACCGGAAATACCGCAGAAGAAAAAAATCAAGGATCAATATAAACTGGTGAAGGAGCTGGCACGAAGCGAGTACGATAAGGTGTTCTGGATCGTGGACCTCGACGTGATCGTGAAAGAGACGAACGAGGCACCGAAGGAGAAGTATCCTCCCCTGCTGAAGTTCATGAAGCTTCGACGAAACCTGTACGAGAAGTTTGATAACGTGCAAGTGATCGTGAATAACCCCTGCCTGGAATTCTGGTTCTTGCTGCACTTCGTGAAAACGAACGATTATTATAAAAATTACCAAGAGGTGCTGGGAGAGTTAAGGGTGCACCTAAAGGAATACGATAAGACCCGAAAGTATTTCATGCGCCCGGGGAGGGATATCTACGGGCGACTGAAGCCGTACCTGAAAGATGCTATAAAGAACGCGGGGGAACTGGGGGAGTTTGACGAGCAGAATCCCACGAAAGCAAACTGCGAAATGGACGTGCTGTTTAAAAACTAATTACAGAAATATTTCTTTAATCGCGGACTATTTTGTATCTTTGCACTCGTTTTTAACAGGGTCGCGGAGGGGGCAACTCACATCTACAGTGGATAAATCCTCAGGCGGCTTGTTTAAAATCACAGCAAATCACAGGCTATCAGTGCCGTAGGTTATCACATTATTTTTTAGGCTATCAGAATCGTGAACTATTTTACACCCGGTGAGGCTGCCGATGCGTTTCGCATCAC
>JAAYTC010000362.1 GCA_012518155.1 Bacteroidales bacterium
CGGTAAAAGCTACCAACGTGGGATACGATGAATTGGCCACCGTGGAGGGACGCCTTGCCCAAGTGGTTAAAATTATTGGGGAAGAGGTGACGCTACAGATTTTTGAAGGGACCGAGGGCATTCCCACCAACGCTGAAGTGATCTTCATGGGCAGTTCCCCTTCGCTGAAGGTGAGCGACCAGCTGGCGGGCCGGTTTTTCAATGCCTTTGGAGAGCCGATTGATGGGGGGCCTGTGCCGGAAGGAGAGGTACGTGCCATAGGGGGGCCTTCCGTGAATCCTGTGCGTAGGAAACAGCCTTCGGAGTATATCGCAACAGGAATAGCGGGTATCGACTTGAATAACACGCTTGTTTCGGGACAAAAGATCCCCTTTTTCGCGGATCCTGACCAGCCGTTTAACCAGGTGATGGCCACCGTGGCATTGCGTGCGGAGACCGATAAAATTATTCTCGGAGGGATGGGGATGACGAACGACGACTACCTCTATTTTAAGAACGTGTTTAGCAACGCGGGGGCGCTGGATCGGATCATATCGTTTATGAACACCACCGAAGACCCTGCCGTGGAGCGCTTGCTGGTACCCGATATGGCACTTACCGCTGCCGAATATTTCGCGGTGGATAAAAACGAAAACGTGCTGGTGCTGCTGACCGATATGACATCGTATGCCGATGCCTTATCGATTGTGTCGAACCGTATGGATCAAATTCCATCGAGGGACTCGATGCCGGGATCGCTCTATTCTGACCTTGCCAAGATTTATGAGAAGGCAGCACAGTTTCCTAAGGGAGGCTCCATCACCATCGTGGCTGTAACCACCTTGTCGGGAGGCGACATCACGCATGCTGTTCCTGATAATACCGGGTATATCACAGAGGGACAGCTATTCTTGCGCATGGATAGCGATACAGGAAAGGTGATCGTGGATCCGTTCCGATCGCTTTCGCGACTAAAACAGTTGGTGCAGGGAACCAAAACACGTGAAGATCATCCGCACGTGATGAACGCGGCCGTACGTCTTTACGCCGATGCTTCGAACGCTAAAACAAAACAAGAGAGTGGATTCGATTTAACAAATTACGACGAGCGGACCCTAGCCTTCGCGAAGGACTACTCGAACGACTTACTTGCAATTGATGTGAACTTGACCACCGAAGAGATGCTCGATAAAACATGGAGCCTGCTCTCGAAACATTTTAGGCCCGCGGAAGTGAACATGAGACAAGAATTAGTAGACAAGTACTGGAAATAAATAATGGCAATTAAATTTCAATATAATAAAACTTCACAACAGCTGTTAGAGAAGCAGCTAAACATTCGTGAGCGAGCGCTTCCCACCTTGCAAAGTAAGGAGACAGCACTTCGTATGGAGGTAAAAAAAGCCAAAAAAGAGATCGACCAGCTTGAAAAAGAGCTGGAAGAGAAGGTGGTCTCCTACGATAAGATGATGGCGATGTGGAGCGAATTTGACCCAGCATTGATTAGTGTGAAAGATGTGCGCCTATCGAGAAGAAAGATTGCCGGGGTTAAAATCCCTATTCTAGAGGGAGTGGAGTTTGATATTAAAGAGTTTAGCCTATTTAATCGTCCAAAATGGTTCTTAGATGGTTTGAAGACGGTAGAGGAACTGGCGGAGATTGGTATCCGGAGAGACTTTCATCTTATCCGGCTAAATAATATCGAGTATGCGCGAAAGAAAACAACGCAAAAGGTAAACCTTTTTGAGAAGGTGCAGATTCCGGGGTATCAAGAGGCTATCTTAAAGATAAAAAGATACCTCGAGGATGAGGAGAATCTCTCTAAATCATCCCAGAAGATCATGCGGAAGCATCAAGAAGAAAGAAGAGAGAAACAAAAAAGAGAGGGAGGCGAAGGTATATGGTAGCAACAATGAGAAAATTTGTATTCCTAGCATTCCACAAGGATTATGACGCGTTCTTGCACGAGTTGAGGGACTTGGGTATGATTCATGTTGCCGAACAAGGGCGCAGTGAAATGGACGAGGAGCAACTTGATAAATACCTGATCCAAGCAAAACAATTGGAGGAAGCGGAAAAATTGTTGAGAAGAAGGATTGATAAAAAATCGAAGGATCCACTCAATGAGCCGGATGCTGAATTCGGGAGAACAATACCGGCAGAAATAGAGAAAATTGAAAACAGAATATCATCTCTGAATCAGCAACTTCAAGTTGCTGAAAAGGAAAAGGAAGCATTAAAGCCATGGGGCAATTTTGACCCGGAAAACATCAAGCGTTTGGAGCAGGCGGGATACCATATTGGATTCTTCATAGCACCCAACATCCAGTTTGACCCGGAATGGGAGGAACTTCACGATATAGTTATCGTGGAGAAAAATTCTTCGAGAACCTACTTTATCACGTTGAGCAAGGATGGGAGCATGTCGAATGTTCTGAACCTGGAAGAGGAAAAGTTGCCCGATGTATCCTTGGATAAACTGGACGAAGTAATTGCCTCGCTACGAGAAAAAATAGAGGAACAGGAACAGGCACTCACCTCATTGACGAAAGACATTCCCTCGTTGGAAGCTGCTTTGAAAGAAGTGGAGTCGGAAATAACATTCACACGTGTAGTGCAAAGCGGTACACCTGTGGCCGATAACAAGGTGATTGTGCTTCAAGGATGGTCTCCCGAAGAAAACGTGGGTGAGATATCGGAGTACTTGAAATCGAAAAGTGTTTATTTTGAGGTGTTTGAGCCGGAACCGGAAGATGATGTTCCCATCAAGTTCAAGAATAACCGCTTTACGCGCTTGTTTGAACCGATTGCGGAACTGTACATGCTGCCTAAATATAACGAGATTGACTTAACCCCGTTCTTTGCACCATTTTATATGATTTTCTTTGGGCTCTCGCTCGGTGATATCGGCTACGGGGCTTTCGTGTTGCTAATTACAACGCTCGCGAAAATTCTGAAGAAAGATACCATGGGCAAGTCGATGCGAGGCATTATAACGCTTGCACAGATTCTGGGAGCTTCCACGATGCTGTGTGGACTTCTCACGGGTGGATTCTTTGGATATAGCATCTATGATATCAACGTGCCGTTTTTCCAAAACATGAAAGATCAGGTGTTCTTTGATAACTCGCAGATGTTTATGCTATCGCTCGTGTTGGGGGTGGTACAGATTATGTTTGGTATGTTTATTAAGATATTTAATCGCACCAAGCAGTTCGGATTTCCACACGCTCTTTCTTCCATCGGATGGTTTTTATTTCTCATGAGCTTTATCGTGGCTTACTTGTTTCCCTCATTTATGCCAATGGCAGGCACCATTCACTATGGTGTGATGATTGCAACGGGAATATTGATCGTATTCTTTAACTCCCCCGGAAAGAATATTTTAGTCAACATGGGAACTTCGTTGTGGGACACCTACAATATGGCCACCGGACTGTTAGGAGATATATTATCGTATATCCGGCTGTTTGCTCTGGGGTTATCAGGTGGAATCTTGGCCAGCGTGTTTTCGAGTCTCGCGACGGGAATGAGCCCAGACAATGTAATCTTAGGGCCGCTAGTGACTATCCTGATTTTCGTGGCCGGGCACGCCATCAATATGTTCATGAACGCGCTGGGAGCGTTCGTGCATCCGTTGCGACTCACCTTCGTGGAATTTTATAACAACTCGGACTTCACGGGTGGAGGGAAAAAATACACCCCTTTCAAAAGGTAGTAGGCCACGGGAGGCACAAGAGATATAAGTAACAGATAAAAAACAATCATATAACGAATCACGAATCGTATCATTATAAAAATAATTCAACAACATAATTAAAAAAGCGACTAAATGGAAACAAATTTATTAATTGCCTATACAGGTATAGCAATTATGCTAGCGCTCTCGAGTATAGGAAGTGCCTACGGGGTTACTATTGTAGGAAATGCCGCGATTGGAGCGGCTAAGAAAGTGGACGGGAAATTTGGTAACTTCCTTGTTTTAACGGCACTTCCCGGAACACAGGGTCTCTACGGCTTCGCGGGTTACTTTATGTTCCAAAGCATCTTTAACGTGTTAACACCCGAGATCACGCTGATTCAAGCATGGGCCACGTTAGCATCAGGACTGGTGTTAGGCTTCGTTGGGCTCCTCTCTGCTATTCGCCAAGGCCAAGTTTGTGCCAATGGTGTTGTAGCAATTGGACAGGGTCACGATGCATTTGGAAATACACTTATTTTAGCTGTATTCCCCGAGCTTTACGCGATTATCGCGCTTGCCGCGGCCTTCCTTATGGGAACCGCCGTTGCATAACGGAGTTTATCGATCTACTATAACAAACTGAATAAGGGGTGATTCCTATTATGGTATCACCCCTTGTTTTATTCGTTATTTTATTCGTCCGTCTCCGAGCGATAGTCGCCCATTTCTAACCGGTCAATTCCAATGTCCCTCATCGAGGCGGGATCGTCCACCGGCTCCAGGTGAGTATGCACGGTGACCGGCTCGTCGAACAAGTTCACGATGGACTCTTCGATCTCGTCCGCGTGGTCGTGTCCTTTTTTCACGCTCCAGTCTCCCGGGACCAGCACGTGGAGGATAATGAATTTTCGTTGCCCCGCCACCCGCGTTAGCAGGGAATGGTATTCGATCTGGCGTTTCTTCAGCGAGTCCAGGTAGGTGGTAATCCTCTCCAGATCCTCATCAGGAATGGAGGCATCCATCAGTCCACTCGCGGAGCGGCTCAACAGTCTATAACCGATATAGATGATATGAATGGCTACCAGTATAGCGATGATCGGGTCAATTATGTACCAGCCGGTGTAGCGAACAATCACGATCCCTGCCATCACCCCCACGGAGGTCCAAACGTCGGTTATTAAATGTCTGCCGTTCGCTTCCACCAAAAGCGACCGTCGGCGCTGCCCGATACGAATCAAGATGAATCCTACCACTAAATTGATTGCCGTGGCAAGAAGCGAGAAGAGTAGACCGGTGTGAATATTCTCGATCGGATAGGGATCGAAAATGCGAGGGAGGGACGACCAGATGATACTAAAAGAGGCAATCAGGATCAATGCACCTTCAGCCGCGCTTGAAAAATACTCCGCTTTGCTATGCCCAAACTCATGTTTCTCATCCGCCGGTTTTTGCGCCAGTTTGAGCATCACGAAGGCGAAGATGGCGGCAAACAGGTTCACGAACGACTCCAGCGCATCCGACAGAAATCCCATGGAACCGGTCACCCGGTACGCGTAGAATTTCAACAGGATTGTTACTACCGCTGCCGCCAGGGAGAGGTAGATAAACGGTTGAAGTGATTTATGTTTCATTGCATCCCGATTGGATGGACCACCTCCAGAAGCAGCCTCATCCCACCAAATACAAAAGTAGCCATTTTAATTGGAAAATCGGTAACTGCCCGCGGGAATGTCAAAAAGCGCGTAACCGTCGCATGTCCCTTTTGGTTGGGCATGTCCCGATGGCTCGGTCACGTTTTCGGTGTCCTCAACAGGAAAATAAACCGTTGCCGCACAATTGGGAGGTACCGTCACCTCCAGCACTCTCTTCCCATTCTCCAAGCCCCAACGCGACTCGATCAGCCCAGCTGGAGATTCGAATGAGCCTCTCGCCCACTCCATCGGCAAGTCGGCGGTACGAGGGAGTCGAATATCAAACACGCGGAACCCGGGCTCACTCTTCCGAATTCCAAGTACTCCGTCGATATACCACGCACCCGGATAAAGGTAAGAACTATGCAGAAGCGAGTGACCGGGGAGATCCTTCTCCCACATCTCCCATATGGTGGTGGCACCGCTTTCACGCATGAGCCCCCAACCGGGATAGGTAGCCTTTGAGGTCATCGAGTAAATCAAATCATCCCTTCCTTCATCCCTCAGCACTTTGAACAACATGGCACCGCCGGTGATTCCGACATCGATATGCCCGTTTTGATGGAGTAGTATCTCCTCGGCCAACCGATCCATAACTTTCTCCCGCAGTTGAGGTGGCATCACATCTCCATACAGCGCGGCGGCTAGGCTCCGCATCGATCGATCGGAATAATTATGCTCGTCCCCGTGATAATACCGCTCGTGTATCGCCCGCGAGGAACGTTCTGCCTGTTCCTGCCACTTTCGCGCATGCACGTCTTCACCGATCACCGCTGCAATCATCGAGGCGGTCCGAAGGTTATATACCCGGTAACAGTTATTAAAAAAGAGGGTCTCGTCCGAGTAATTGTTCATCCCCTGCGCGGTAGCCCCCGGCCAAAGCCAGTCGCCCAAGAAATCCCAACGTCCCCCGTAACGTTTCAACAAATCCCCTTCAACATGCGTATCCAAGAACTCCAGCCACCCCTTAATCATCTCAAAATTCTCTTCCAGTACCCGAGTATCGCCGTGATATTCATACATGATCCAGGGCAAGGTCACCACGATTCCGCCCCAGGCGGGACCACCACCTCCATGGTAGGTAGGCGCGGTCTGGGGTAATACACCACCTCCCAGGTATCTGCCGCTTCCTTCCTGCTTGCGGGCCCATGCCGGGTCGTTCATATTGCCGACCATCGGCTCCGTCCCCTGCACGTCCCGCCAATCTTCCATCCATTTGGTATAGAAAGCCCCCAGCTTGTAATTAAGCAACCCGGTCTCTGAAGTAGCGTGCGCATCGCCTCCATAGCCGAACCGTTCCCGTTGGGGGCAATCGACAATAAACCCGCCGAGCGACAGGTTTTCGAACGTCCAGTTCACCGTGTTATAGATCCAGTTCTGCAACGAGTCGGAACACTCGAATTGTGCTGCATCTGCAAAATCGGTACGTGCCATCCATCCTTTTATCTCTTCTTTTCGTGGGGCCGATTTCAACCCTTGTATCGTGATCCATCTTCCCGAACTGTAATTGAACCGGTTCTCGAAGACGCCTTCACCCGACGCGCCGATCACGTACTCGTTCAGCAGTCCGAAGGTCATGTCGTCCTGCTCCCTTTCCGAAAACAGGAACCGGACGGTATCTCCGGGATTACCTTGTACAGGAATACGGGTCCATCCCGCGAAATTCACGCCCATATCTACCCGGTAGGTTCCATCGGGACGCGATTCGATGGCGACGGGATGAATCTCGTCGAACAGCGCGTTGGTCTCCACCCTTTGTGCCGAAAGCTTCAATGCGGGTGTATACACCGTGGCGTTTTGCCAGCCCCGGTCGTCAAAAGCCGCCAAATTCCATCCTTCGATCTCTTTGCCGGCATCCCATATCTCTCCCCCGTATCCGCCCACGCCAAAGCCCCAGTTACCAATCAGTCGGTTGGGGCTCGGGTGTGTCTTCCACGATTCGTCGGTTGTTATTCGCGTCATCCTTTTGCCCTTGGCATCGTATATATCGGATTGTGCGATTA
>JAAYTC010000363.1 GCA_012518155.1 Bacteroidales bacterium
GGGCACCCCCAGTTGGCCAACGTGGCCATCGGGCAGGGAAAGAACCTGGCACGCAACCTACAGCGGATGGTCGCCGGGCGGACCGATTTCAAGGATTACGAGTATCGCAACCTGGGTACCATGGCCACCGTGGGGCGCAATAAAGCGGTGGTAGACCTCCCGTTCGTGAAATTCCGTGGCCGCTTTGCCTGGTTTGTCTGGATGTTCCTTCACCTGATGCTCATCCTCAGCGTCCGTAACAAGATCGTTATCTTTATCAACTGGGCCTGGAACTACTTCACCAAAAACAACTCCCTCCGGCTGATATTGAAGGATAGTGATTGAATTTTCATCTTTCAATCGCAAAACGAAATCGTGACCTACTCCTACAGCGATATCAGTAGTCACTACTCGGTGTATGATTCACATCTATCAGAGTTATTGTTCAGGGTGCGGTTTAAAATATTTTGAATGTTTTACGTATATTCGCGTAGGACGAAATACGAAACTCATAAAAATAAAACAACAATGAAACGACTGAACACGTTATGGCTCGCGATGGCTATCTTTATAGTCAATGCCTATTCCCAGGAGAGTGCCTTGTACATTCCCGAAACGAACGATAAACCATACACCTTCCTGTTAACAGGGGCTTCATTCGCGTCGCCTAACAATGGATGGTTCGAGGTGGGATGCGATATAATGAACGCGAAACCGCTCAACCGGGCCATTGGTGGAGAGGCAATCGCAAACACGGCTAACCGGATGATCGAGGGTACGCTTTACTCCAAAGAGGAACTGGAAGAGATTGACGCGTTGGTGATCATGCAGGTGCACGAAAGGGACGTGTTTAACTCGTCGGTACTGAAAGAAAAATACACCGATTACGATACTCCCTTTACTCGCGATGATTACGCGGCGGCCTTCGACTACGTGATTAAGCGCTATCTCACGGAGTGCTATAACCTTAAATTTGATGAGAACTCCAAATACTATAATACACGGGGAGGAAACCCTGCCGTGATCGTCCTTTGTACCGATTGGCACGACGGCAGGGTAATCTATAACTCGTCGGTTCGTCAGCTGGCGGAAAAATGGGGATTCCCGGTGGTGGAGTTCGATAAATACATCGGCTTTTCAAAGAACAGCAGGCACCCCGTTACGGGTGAACAGATTAGCCGGTTGTTCACGGGCGACAAACAGGAGATTAACGGGGAAACATTCGGTTGGCATCCCGAGAACGGGCAAGACACGTATATACAGCGCCGGATGGGAGCCATATTTGCCGAAACCATGCGGAAGATCTTCCCAGTCTCGAAATAATCCAATCACCCGGGTTTTTCCTTTCCCGCTCCTTATGAAAACAAGGTTGGCTCACTTTTTGCAAACAGGGAGGGCTTATTCTTCCCAAACTAAGTAGGCAGAAACCAGCCAGTGGTTGAGTTTGTTCTCGTCGATCCCGGTGGATTCGGGGATGCTGATGGTGAGGGTATGGTCGCCGGGAGAGAGATCGTGCAGTTTTACCTCCACCGGTGGAACATCGCTCCCGGGGCACCAGTTGCTGCGGGACAGGTCGGATGATGCAAGGGGTTCCTCGATCTCCTTTACTTCTCGCTTACCTCCCCGGGCAATGAAGGCCATGGGGCGTGTCCGGAGCCAAACTCCCGAGGTGGGATTGAACCGTCGGAACGAAGCGCAGTCGGTACGCCACGGTAAAAAGCTAAGCACCTCCTTGCCGTCCACGTAAAGGATGTTCTGTTGCGGGCGGAACTCGTCCCCGCCGGAATGGCCGCCATGTCCGGTAGTAATATACTTGAGACGCGCGTTTTTCGCGTTAGCGGGTAGGGTGAAATCGATCTCCACATCTCGTCTCGAAAAGATATCAGGGTGCTTCTGTCCGATATAGTAGTTGGTGTTGATGAGGGGTTCCACGTGCAGCTGGGGTTTCTTATCGCCGGGAATAGCACTTTCGGTGAAGGTGAATTTCGCGTCCACTTTATATCCCTCGGGAGTCCAAGTGTCCACGTAGATGCCCACGTAGGCTTCGCCTTCGAGCAGGGGTAGGAGGTCGGTTATCTCCTGTTTCCAGGTAACATCTTCGGCCCACCCATCCACGTAAACCGGTCGGCGTTGGGCCGATACCGAGTCGTTGTTGCTACTGAAGTGGCCCACGCCGAACGGGGTCATAAAGCGCATCAACTCCACGGTGGGGAGATACCCCTCACCCGCGACGATACCGGAAAGTTGCTCGTACCGGGTGGTGTCGTGAGCCGGGTACGACGCTCGATCGGCCGCCACGTCGATCATGCTGATGGCCGATGCGCGAGGGATCACGAAGCAGGAGCCCGACTTATCCCACGGGTCGCCATTCGAAACCAACGTGATCTCGATTTCAGCTTCGGTATAATTGGAGAATACGGGGACCTGGATTTTCTTTAACACGATACGGCCGTTGCCCAAGTAGAGGAGCCCCTCTTTGTTGACCACCCCGTTGGGATAATCGGTCGGGTTAAACAGGATGGGAGTATCCCGAAACAGGTCGACTGTCACCGGGTTTTTTACGCGCTGCGCGGAGAGCGAGGCTGCCGCGGCGAGAACTATCAATAAAAGGAGCGATTTTTTCATATGAACCTTAATTAATGCACGCGAATGTACGAAAAAAAACTATATTCGCGTAGGAACCAATACCCAATGTAGATTATGCGTGTAAAAGATATTATTCAGGTAATAGAACAGTTGGCACCACTGCCACTGCAGGAGGAATATGATAATAGCGGGCTGCAGGTGGGCGATCCCAACAGAGAGGTTACCGGCGCGTTGCTCGCGATCGACGTCACCGAAAACGTGATGGAGGAGGCAATTTCACTGGGGTGTAACTTGGTGATATCGCACCATCCGCTCGCGTTCCGTCCCTTTAGGTCGCTCACCGGGAAAAATTACGTGGAGCGATGCATGATGAAGGCCATCAAGCACGATATCGCGGTTTACGCGGCACACACCAACCTCGATAACGCGTGGGACGGCGTGAATTTCAAGTTGGCAGAAATGCTTGAGCTCCAGAACGTGAAAATCTTGGAGCCGAGAAAACAGGCCCTGCTTAAGTTTGTTACCACCGCACCCGTGCAACATGCCGAGAGCGTGCGCAACGCGCTGTTCAACGCGGGGGCGGGGCATATTGGCAATTACGATAGCTGCAGCTATAATCTCACCGGCGAAGGAACGTTCCGCGCTAAGGATGGGGCAAACCCTCACGTGGGGGAGGTGAACGAGCTTCACCACGAGAGCGAGGTGCGTATCGAGACCGTGATCCCGGTAATGAAAAAGGAAGAGGTACTTCGCGCCTTGTTAGCGGTGCACCCATACGAGGAGCCGGTATTCGACCTGTATCCTATCGCCAACGAATGGCCTCGAAGTGGTAGTGGAATCGTGGGGGTGCTGCCGGAACCGATGCCTGAACAGGAGTTCCTCTACTTGCTCAAGGACCTGTTTAACCTACCCACCATCCAGCATTCAAAGATCCGGGGAAAGGAGATACGCGACGTGGCACTCTGCGGTGGGGCAGGGGCATTTCTCATGGCGAAGGCAGCCGCGTACGGGGCCGACGCGTTTGTGACGGGCGAAGCGAAGTACAACGATTTCCTGGACGCGGAAGATCGGTTGCTGCTTGCCGTGGTGGGTCACTATGAATCAGAAATTTGCACGAAAGAGATATTTTTTGATCTTATTTCAAAGAAATTTCCTACCTTTGCATTACATAAGTCGGCGTTCGATTCGAACCCGGTAAAGTACTTGTAACAGAAGCGGTATGACTTGTTCCCGCGGTTGCAGAGAAATGTAGTAATGAAACGAATAAACGATCGTTGCGTTGCTGCATTTTTTCGTTAAAAAACGAGTAAAAACGAATAAAAACAATCCAACGAGTAATAACAACTAATAAATATAGAGTATTATGGCTACAAAAAAGAAAAGTGCCGAACAGGAAGTATCGGTAGAAGATAGGCTGAAATCGCTATTCAAGCTCCAGTCGTACTTGTCGGAGATCGACCGGATTAAAACGCTGCGCGGCGAATTGCCCCTTGAAGTGGCCGACCTTGACGACGAGATTGCCGGGTTGGGAACGCGTATCAATAATTTCGAGTTAGAACTGAAGGAGTTAGATAGCAACACGAAACTTCAGAAAGGAAAGATCGAAACCAGCAAATCGAGGATCGAAAAGTACAACTCACAACTTGAGAACGTGCGAAACAGTAAAGAGTACGATCACCTTTCGAAAGAAATCGAGTTCGAAACACTCGAAATTGAACTTTCCGAAAAGCATATTCGCGAATTTGGGCAGAAGATGGAAGGCATAAAAGAGCAGATCGAGGCAGCCAAGGAACTACTGAAAGAAAAAACCTCAGACTTAGATCACAAGAAGAAGGAACTGGATGATATTGTTTCAGAAACCAAAAGTCAGGAAGAGAAAATACGAGAGAAAGCTAAAAAGACCGAAACAACCATCGAACCCCGGTTGTTGACCGCTTTTAAACGTATCCGGAAGAATGCACGGAACGGGTTAGGAGTGGTGCCTATTCAACGGGGAGCATGTGGTGGGTGCTTTAATAAAATTCCACCGCAAAAGCAGATGGATATCAAGCTGGGCAAGAAGATCATCGTGTGTGAATATTGCGGTCGCATTATGATTGATCCGGAAATGGCAGGAGTCCAAGAGAAATAAATAACAAGAAAGAGACGGCACGTTAAACTATAAGAAATATATAGAAATTACGTGAATCCGATTAATGATTTTTTTCTCTATTTTGTACGAAATTTCCCATTTTTGATTGAAAAAAGTGTATCTTTGCGACAAATAAGGGCTCCCCTTGTTTTTTACACAGCTTGTTTTAAACGCGTTGATTTAAATCAAAAAGTTTATAGGAAAGGTTATTTATAAAAGAGCATATGGCTAATCGAATAAAAATTAAGAAAGGCTTGCAAATTCCGTTGCTCGGCGAGTCAGAGCTAACCGCACGAGGTACGGTAACGAGCGAATTTGTGAGAATTTGTCCGGAAGACTATCCTGGCGTGGCTCCCAAGTTAGCCGTCAAGGTCGACGATACGGTAAAGGCCGGATCGCCCCTTTTTTACGAGAAAAAGCATCCCGAAATGGTGTTCGTTTCGCCCGTGAGCGGGGTGGTCACCGAGATCGAAAGAGGGGAGAGACGCCGGATTCTCAATATTGTCGTTAAAGCAGACGGCACCGAGGAATACATCGACTTTGGGAAGAAGAGCGTGGCCTCACTATCCCCGGAGGAAGTGAAAAAGGCAATCTTGGAGGCGGGGCTTTGGTTCGCGATCCGTCAACGGCCCTACGATATCGTGGCAGTGCCGAATAAACAGCCGCGTGATATTTTTGTCACCGGGTTTGACTCTTCCCCATTGGCTCCTTCCTATGACTTTATCTTGGAGGGGCAGGAGGCCGACCTACAGGCAGGGCTCGATGCATTGGCAAAGTTGACTGCCGGCAATGTCTACCTTTCCATCAGCAGCAAAACCACCAACCCGGCACTGCGGCAAGCGAAAAACGCGGTAATCACCGAATTCGATGGGCCACACCCCGCGGGGAACGTCGGCGTGCAGGTTAACCATCTAAAACCGGTAAACCGGGGCGAGGTGGTGTGGACGCTCAACGCGTTGAACGTGGCTATGATCGGACGTGTATTCAACAAGGGAGTAGCCGACTTGACGCGCACGGTAGCTCTTACCGGATCGGAAATAAAAGAAAAAGGATACTATAATATGCTAATCGGTACGGAGCTCTCCTCGATCTTCGAAGGGAATGTTACCGAGGGGATCTCGCTGAGATATATCAGTGGTAACCCGTTAACCGGAAGGAAAATAGAGAAGAACGGGGTGCTGCGGGCATACGATGCGCAAGTAACCGTTATCCCGGAAGGGGATGATGTTCACGAGGCCTTCGGTTGGGCTTCTTTTTCGCCCAAACGATACAGCGCGGGTGGAACTTACCTCCAGTTGAAGAAGAAATATCGCTTGGATGCGCGGATGCTGGGTGGCCCGCGAGCCATCATCGTTTCTAACGAGTACGATAAAGTGTTCCCCATGGATATTTTCCCGGAGCAACTGATTAAATCGACGCTCGCCTTCAATATCGAAAAGATGGAGCAATTGGGTATCTATGAAGTGGCTCCCGAGGACTTCGCGCTGTGTGAATTCGTGGATACATCGAAGCTGGAACTACAACGTATCATTCGCACGGGACTCGATATGCTCCGCAAGGAGATGGAATAACCCGCGGCTTCAGGCTTTAATAACGAGTAATAACTTATATAAATAATAGAACTTTGAAAGCGTTAAGAAATTACCTGGATAAGATAAAACCGAATTTTGAAGAAGGGGGAAAGCTGCATTGGCTTCATTCCACGTACGACGCGTTTGAAACATTTCTTTTCGTACCCAATATCACTTCAAGATCGGGTGTGCATATTCACGATGCGCGCGACTCAAAACGAACGATGATCATCGTGGTCATCGCGCTCATACCCGCTTTGCTAGTCGGTATGTATAACGTGGGCCTCCAACACTACATGGCCATCGGACAACAGGCATCTATTTGGGATATGTTCCTTTTTGGCTTACTTGCCATGCTGCCTCAGCTTGTTGTTTCCTACGTGGTAGGGTTGGGCATTGAGTTCGCCATCGCGCAAGCAAGAAAAGAGGAGGTGGCCGAGGGATTCCTCGTATCGGGGATATTGATTCCCATGATTCTCCCGGTGGATACACCCTTATGGATGATCGCCGTGGCAACCGCCTTCTCGGTAATCTTCGCGAAAGAGGTGTTCGGGGGAACCGGCTACAACGTGTTTAACGTGGCATTGATTACCCGTGCCTTCCTTTTCTTCTCCTACCCGTCGAAGATGTCGGGCGACCAAGTATGGGTACGCACGAGCGACACCTTTGGAGTAGGGGGAGGCAACGTGGTAGATAGCTACTCCGGTGCTACACCGCTCGGACAATTGGCTACCTCCGAAGCAGCTAACTTCAGCGAGTTCACGTTTCAGGGAATTACCGGACAATCACTCTCCATAAGCGATATGTTCTTTGGCTTTATCCCCGGATCCATGGGGGAAGTCTCTACATTTGCTATCATTCTGGGCGCCATCCTTCTCATCGCCACGGGCGTGGGAAGCTGGAAGACTATGCTCTCGGTATTCCTGGGTGGAGCTGTAGCCATAGTAATTACTAATCTCTTCGCGCAAAATGCCCTTATGGATATGCCGATGCACTATCACTTCTTGCTGGGAGGCTTTGCTTTTGGTGCCGTTTTCATGGCCACCGACCCGGTGACCTCGTCAAGGACCGAGAAGGGGAAATGGATATATGGTTTCTTTATAGGCCTGCTTGCGGTAGCTATCCGTGTGTTTAACCCCGGATATCCCGAGGGAATGATGCTTGCGATTCTGTTCATGAACGCGTTTGCTCCGCTGATCGACTTCTACGTGGTGGATGCTAATATCAAACGGCGATTGAAGAGGGTGGCAACGGCAAAGACAGCTAACGAATAATTAAAGAGGAGAACTATGAACAGAGAAAGTAACGTATACACGATTATATACTCGGTGGTGATGGTTGTCATCGTGGCATTGGGATTGGCTTTCACGCACCAGGTGCTGAGTGATAAGCAGATCGCGAATGAAAACATTGACAAGATGCAGCAAATATTGCGATCGCTAAATATCGACGCGTCTGCAGATGAAGCTCAGGAGGCTTTCAGTAAACTAATACAAAATGCTTATTTAATCAACGATCAAGGTGAGAAATTGGATGGAACAGAAGGGATTAGCCCCGATGATCCGGCTTTTTCAACCGAATTAGGAGATTCATCAGCCGAGGGAATGCCTGTTTATGAAGCGGAAATAGACGGTGCCACCAAGTACGTGATCCCGATGAGTGGGGCAGGACTTTGGGGAAGCATCTGGGGCTACTTGGCTGTTGAAGCAGAGGGCAGCACCATTTACGGGGCCGAGTTCGACCACGCCGGTGAAACGCCGGGATTGGGAGCTGAAATCGCGGATACGCCGTTTAAGGGGCAATTCAAGGGAAAGAGCCTATTCAGGGATGGCGAATTCCGATCCATCGCGGTGGTAAAACCCGGTAGAACGGTAGCCAATCGCGACTACGTGGACGGTATTTCTGGTGGAACTATTACCAGTCAAGGCGTAGATAATATGTTATTGGAAAGCGTGGGTGAATACAAGAGTTTTTTAGAAAATCTTAATGCTGCCAACCGGTGACAGCTGATTTAAAATAGTAAGAACATGGCATTGTTAAATAGTAAGACAAAAGCGGTGTTATTGGGACCGCTCAGTAAAAACAACCCGGTGATCGTGCAAGTACTGGGTATCTGTTCGGCATTGGCCGTGACCTCGAAGCTTGAGCCTTCTTTGGTGATGGCTATTGCCGTGGTCTTGGTCACTGCTTTTGCGAACGTGATTATTTCGCTCTTGCGCAATAGCATTCCCAACCGGATCCGTATAATCGTACAATTAGTGGTGGTAGCTTCGTTGGTAACCATCGTGAGTGAAGTTTTAAAAGCCTTCGCGTATGACGTGAATAAACAACTCTCGGTTTTCGTGGGTCTTATCGTTACCAACTGTATCCTGATGGGACGTCTTGAGGCATTTGCCCTTGGTAATGGCCCGTGGCCTTCATTCCTCGATGGGATTGGTAATGGCTTAGGATATGGCTGGATCTTGGTAGTAGTAGGCTTCTTCCGAGAACTGTTAGGGTCGGGTACCCTTATGGATATTCAAGTAATTCCCGAGTCGTTTTACGAAGTGGGGTATGAAAATAACGGGCTGATGATGCTTGCTCCCATGGCAATCCTGCTGGTTGCATGTATCATATGGGTGCATCGAGCACAGAACAAAGAGTTACAGGAAGAAAGCAACTAAAATAAAATTTGATAAAATATATGGAAGCAATTAATCTGATTGTCCGATCGATTTTTGTTGATAACATGATTTTCGCGTACTTCCTGGGGATGTGCTCTTTCCTGGCAGTATCGAAAAACGTGAAGACAGCACTGGGGTTAGGGGTTGCCGTTACTTTCGTGCTCGTGATTACCCTCCCGCTGAACTACTTGCTCGAAACTCACGTGTTAAAAGCGGGCGCGCTCGCTTGGCTGGGCGATGAGTATGCCACCATGGACTTGAGTGTCTTTAGCTTGCTTATCTTTATCGCCGTTATTGCCTCGTTTGTACAGTTAGTAGAGATGGTGATCGAGCGGTTTAGCCCCGCGCTTTATTCCTCGCTGGGGATTTTCCTTCCCCTTATCGCGGTGAACTGCGCTATCCTCGGAGGATCGCTCTTCATGCAACAGCGCGAGTTTGCTAACGTGGGACTGGCCACGGCATATGGCTTCGGTTCCGGCATCGGCTGGTTGCTGGCTATCGTGGGGATGGCGGCCATCCGTGAGAAACTGGAATACTCGAACGTTCCCAAACCGTTAAAAGGACTTGGTATTACGTTTATCATCACGGCACTGATGGCCATCGGGTTCATGAGTTTTGCAGGGATCGATATTTAATAAAGGAGACAAATAAATTATTATTAAGATATGAGTGTATTATTGAACGCGGGCGGGTTAACGATTTTGACGAGTGTCATTGTATTCTTGGTGATCATCTTGATCCTTGTAGTCATCATTCTCGTTGCCAAAGCGAAATTGATGCCGTCGGGCAACGTGAAAATCACCATCAATGAAGAGAAAGAGTTGAGCGTGCCGATGGGAAGTACGTTGCTGAACACGTTGCAATCGAACCAGATATTTCTCTCGTCAGCCTGCGGTGGCGGGGGCACCTGCGCGGAGTGCCGTTGCCGTGTAGTCGATGGGGGAGGAGAGATCCTTCCGACTGAAAAAGGGCATTTTACCCGCAAAGAGCAGCTCAATAACTGGCGTTTAAGTTGCCAGGTTAAGGTGAAAGATAACTTGTCGATCATAATTCCCGATGAAGTGTTCGGGATCAAGGAGTGGGAGTGTGAGGTGATCTCGAACCGTAACGTGGCATCCTTTATCAAAGAATTCGTGGTGAAACTTCCGGAAGGTGAAAACCTTAATTTTAAACCGGGTGCCTATTGCCAGATTCGAGTTCCCCAGTTTGATGCCATCCCTTTCAAGAATTTCGATATTGAAGAGAAATATAAACCGGAATGGGATAAGTTCAAGATGTGGGATTTGGTGTGCAAGAACGACGAAGATACCGTGCGTGCGTACTCCATGGCTAATTACCCTGCCGAAGGGAATATCATTACACTCAACGTGAGGGTAGCTACCCCGCCATTTGATAAAGCCAAGGGCACGTGGATGAACGTGAACCCGGGAATTGTATCCTCCTATATTTTCAACCTTAAGCCGGGGGATAAGGTGATGATGTCAGGGCCCTACGGCGAGTTCCATCCTATCCTTGATAGTGAACGCGAGATGTTGTGGATTGGCGGTGGAGCGGGAATGGCTCCTCTACGCTCGCAAATCATGCACTTGACCGAGACGTTAAAAGTGAGAGATCGTAAGATGTCTTATTTCTATGGCGCGAGAGCCCTTATCGAGGCATTTTATCTTGAGGATTTCTATCGACTGGAAAAAGAGTTTCCCAACTTCTCGTTCCACCTCGCGCTCGACAAACCCGATCCTTTGGCGGACGAGGCAGGTGTAAAATATACCCCCGGATTCGTGCATCAGGTGATTTACGATACCTATCTCAAAGATCACGAGGAACCGGAAGAGATCGAGTACTACATGTGCGGGCCCGGACCAATGGCTAATGCCGCGCAGCGTATGCTCGACAGCCTCGGCGTACCTCCCGAAATGATCATGTTTGACGACTTCGGGTAATCGGCCACTACAAGGCAAACGATAAAATAAAAAACGGCACTCTCGATCTCGAGGGGGCCGTTTTTTCTCCTCCTCGCGTGGCGCGTACCAAGTAAGCTCAGCTCTGCTTACCGGGCTATTTTACTCGTGGGCAGCGATACATCATCTTCGATATCCAGCATCGCGTTGATCAGGTACAGCCGATCGTACGCGGGAAGCGAATCCTTATGAATCCTTTTCTCTTTGATGACTCCTTCTTGAAGGAGCTTTTGCCGCTTCGTCCCGTTCAATAAGGGCTCGGCGGGGGTGTAGAGGTTCCCCCTTTTGCTTAAAACCACGTTGCTGTAGGAGGTGTCCGTGATCAGGCCGTGCCGGACAATCAAAATTTCATCGCGATCTCCTTTTAGTGCTAATAAATTGTTCAAGACCGTGCGATTGGCATACTTAAACGAGTAGTCGGGAGATGCCTCGATCAATCGCAACGATCTTATTTCTTTGGGATAATAGCGTTCAAAAGTAACCTCTTGAATCGACTCCCGGTAAATAACACGACATTTCA
>JAAYTC010000364.1 GCA_012518155.1 Bacteroidales bacterium
CCTTCAATTTGTACGTACCATCCACCGTGATGATTGCCCCCTCGTCGGTAGATATAAAATTGATGAACATCCCGTTGGGGAATATCATTTTAAACATGCCGGGAGAGGTTTCCATGTAACCCGACTCGTTACTGTTGTGAATCGCTTTTACCTCCCATAATCCAATGATTTTATCCGCCGTTCTCCCCTCTCCACTAGAGCGGGTAGCCCCGCAACCGGCGGCAAAAGTGAGCATGCAGACGAGCATAAAAAAACCAACCGTTGCTTTCATAAAATATTATTTTGATTGTGAGTGACGCTACACATACATAACACTTTTTTAGAAAGATTTGTTGATTTTTTCAAGCAATTTTCAGCATCATTTCAGGACATTATGTCGCACACCCCGATAGGTTTATTTTAAATCCAATTCTTCGATCAGGTGGGAGGCTTGCGCGAATTGATCGATCACGAAAAGCACGTAACGAATATCCACGATGATGCTTCGCTGAAAATCAGGTAAGTACTGTATATCGCCCCCCACACCTTCCCAATTCCTATCGAAGTTTATTCCAATGAGTTCTCCGTGAGCATTCAACACCGGGCTGCCCGAATTTCCTCCCGTGGTGTGCGTGGTGGCAGCGAAGTTAACCGGTAGACGCCCATCTTCCAACGTGTAAATGCCAAAGTCATCGGTCCTATGCAACTCCTTTAAACGGTCAGGGACCACAAACTCCCAGTTTTCTGGATCCTCTTTCTCCATTACCCCATCCAAGGTAGTTTGATGGGAATAATAAACGGCATCACGAGGGTAGTATCCTTTTACTTGCCCATACGTGAGCCTCAATGTTAAATTCGCATCGGGAAAATGAGCATAAGGACCGTCCATTGCCAAGATGCCTTCCAAGTAGGTTCTCCGCGCCACCGAGAGAGGGGCGTTGTATTTCTCCAATTGAGATCGGAGCGTTACCGCTTCATGGGCTATAGAATGAGCAAATAGAAAGAGGGGATCATCCCGTAGCTGGTCAAGCTTTTCTTGATCCTCCAAAAAAGTCAAAGGATCGGAAGAAAACTGTCGAATTAAAACAATATTCCCAAAAAGAGAGTGATCAAAAATATGGTTCACGAATGCCTCGATGTCACCATTAAACCGGGTATATATCAGGTTCAAGTAGGAGGGTAAGTCCTCTTTGTCGATCAAGCGGATATATTCCTCCAACATCGCGATAGAGACTTTTTTATCGACCTCCGCGTTGTAATCCTTATCAGCAAAACGAGAATAATCTCCTATCAGCTGCTTGCTCGCTTCCTCAAGTTCTTCCCTGTATCGCGGGGAACGTTTATGATCGGGTGAAGCTTGGTCTATTACCCGAAAGAGGCGGAGCCACCCGGCAAGGGGAACGCTTGCAAACTCCACTCCACGCGAGATCCCTTCGTTCAACATCCAGCTTCGGTAACGCAAGGGAGCTCGTTCATTCACCATTTGCTCTATTTCTTGCAACGCCTCTTCGTACTTGGTTTCTCCGTTCAACCGCGCCCACGCTAACAAACGATCCTGCTCGTTTTGTTTTACTCCCTCAAAGTTGCGCAGGTCAATTGCCCAATTGGTACCTATAGCGTTTTTGTACGCATTGGTGGAACCTGAGTATTTAGCCGCGTATTGAATCTTCACCTCGGGATCGTTGAGCATCTCTTCCAACATGGCGTTTTGTCGCACCTCTCGCATCCGAATCCGAACGCTATTGTCGATATCTCTTCGTTCGGCCACTTCCCATGACGTGTAATATTTATGGGTCGTTCCGGGGAATCCAAGCATCATCGCAAAATCGTTTTCAACCACCCCGCTCGTTGAAATGGTGAGCCATTTCTTGGGTTTCAAAGGCACGTTATCGGGGGAATACTCCGCCGGGTTCCCCTCGCTGTCCGCATAAATACGAAAAAGGGCGAAATCTCCGGAATGGCGCGGCCATGTCCAATTATCGGTATCAGCCCCAAACTTACCGATGGAACTGGGGGGTGCACCCACCAAACGAATATCTGAATAAATCTTCTTGACGAACATATAGTACTGGTTACCATTAAAAAAAGGCTTAATTTCCACCTCCGCACCTATGTTTGTCCTGAAAAAGTCTTCCCCTACTCTCTCTCGGGCTAGCCTATTCAGATAAGAGGGCGATAAAAAAAAGAGGCCTTGTGTATCTTCCTCTTTATCCCTTTCCAAACACTGTTTCACCCAGTCGGTCACCTCTTCCATCGAATCGATAAACGTCACTGTTAACCCGGGGTTTGGCAGCTCCTCCGCTCGTGTCATGGCCCAAAAGCCATCATCGAGGTAATTGTTCTCCAAAGAGCTATGGTTTTGAATCTGACCATAGCCGCAATGGTGATTCGTAAGCACCAACCCTTCCGAGGAGATCACCTCTCCCGTGCATCCTCTTCCGAACTGCACCACCGCGTCTTTCAGCGAAGTCGC
>JAAYTC010000365.1 GCA_012518155.1 Bacteroidales bacterium
ATGCACCAGCGGCTCTATCAATTGTTCGTCTCCCGAATAACCGGCAAATCGCGCCGCGTTTCTACGGATCAACTCGTACGGGTCATTCATACCCAGAAGAAGGGCTTCCGTGAGATTTTTACCGGAAGAATAAATAATCCGCTGGAGTGCCTGCATCCGAACTGAATAATAGGGACTCTCTTTCAGGGCCTGCAAAAGGAGTTCGGGATAATTGGCCGGAGGATCGTACGAGAGCATCTTCATGGCGATGGCTTGGTAGTTGGGATTGTCGCTCTGGAGGTAAGATAACCAAGCTTCTCGATTTTCTCTTTCCAATGCCAGCTTTTTGTTCAATGCCTCTGCCTCTTTGATACCCTCTCGGCCGGCTCCCCCAGGAATCAACCGGTAGGTAGGATCTCCAATAAGATGAGATTCCAGCGTTTGAATCTCTTTTTGCCAAAAACCTATTCTTGCCCCTTCCGCGAGCATCCCCAAGAGTTCCATCGACCACTTGTCTTGCAAGACGTTCACGGTATTGCCTTGAGTAACCACTGTCGCCCCATCAGAAAAGATATGGTAACCGGCCACGTAGCCGGGTTTATGAAACGATCCGTTGTAACAAGCATCAAAGATGGTTATCCGTGACTGGGGTTTAAGATCCAGCAAGTCGGCCAGCACGATATTGATATCGGCAGCAAAGATTGAATCAGCCACCCGGGTACTATCCAACCATTCCGGTGCATAGAAATCGGGAGAGAGGTTATACTCCTTGATGCTGCTTTCGGCGAACGATTCCCTTCGTTCCCCGCTAAACCTCCGGTACCTGTTTCGCAGAGCGATGGAAAGCGCCTCCATGGGACCACGAACGCCCTCCCTGTTCATCCCGATAACATTCGGGGCCGGATACTCCCCGTTAATATACTGGGTGTCAAAAGCACCATGCTCATGAAAAACAAACAGGTCCGTGCCGGGCGACTGCATCCTTTCAAAAAGATGGTGTTTCATAAAGGGATCTTGACGGAAATTGTAAAACGCGTTGCCGCGGGAGGAACGAAATGCGTCGGGAAACTGCTCTCTGATGGCAAACTGCTGGTTCTGCCACGTGGTGAGGCAATCGGAATTATACCCGTGCCCGTTAAAGAACTTAATGTTATCGGCATAATTCACCTCTTCGTGTGCCTCCACTACTTTACGAAGATACCTTTTAAGCAAGTCGTGGACGTCTATCCTCATATCCGAGGGGGGAAGCATCCGGGCAGAATAGAAATCACTCTTTATCGCCTGGGGAGAATCCTCTTTGAGTTTATAGTAGAAGTGACGTGAATTTTTCTCATCCACGCTTAGGAACTCGAACTCGAGGTCAAGGTCATCATAAAACCGATCGCTGGTGACCGAAGAGTCCTCGATTGGAAAAGTCTCTTCATTCATCTTGAAGGCGGTGGTGGCATGTTGAAAATTCCTTACACGTACCACGGGAATATCCCCCATGAAGACAGCTCCTTCCATTACCGGGGCCTCCTTGTAAATCCCGATTATATCTCTCTTTAAATCGTCCGGCGTATTCCAAGCACCAATGAGAATCACTACTCCCAACCCCTGTTTTTCAAGCACCTGCTTGTATGCCATCACCTCCGGGGAGGCTTGTTCAAAACTTTCAGAGTCAATCACCACTAAAAACCGGGTGTCGAATTTCCCGCTCTCAGGGATAACACGCTCTGTTCCCGAAAAGGCTAAGTGAGTGACGAAGAATAGTAGTATGGATAGAATTGTTGGTTTCATTTTGCAAATTTTATCGCGTATACACGTTAATACGAGCAATGCTTTTGAGCAACTCGTCTTTTACTTTCTCTGGAGTCCCGGGATTAGCGGCAACTTCTTGAAAGGAAGTCACGATAGAGTCCCTATGGCTGGAAAGCGTGAACCATCCCAGTGCTTCGGCAAGAGCAATTCGTAGAGAATCCTCTTCACTTGGGTCGGCTATCACCGCGAGGTAATCGGGCACGTTATGGTGATAAGTGTAGTTGCGCAGCATTCTCGCTGCCGATAGCCGCTCCTTCAGCGGCTTCTCCTTGTTAGCTACGGCATCGGCCATTGCCGCGATTCTCTTACGGGAGTCAATCCGAGTTTTGAATTCGTCCCAAACGGTTTCCTTATCCGGATAAGAACGATTCTCCTCGAGCTGTTTTTTCACCTCCGTCTCAAGCATTTCCGTGTCTACCAGATCAAACGTGAAGATGGAGTTAAAATGGACCCTTTCATCCAAATAATCGTTCAAGTAAATCGAGGCTATACTCGGGATAAATCGGTCATCTCCAATTCTTCCCATCGAGAAAACCGATTTTCGCCGGATAAACTCGTACGGGTCGTAAATGGATTCTTCTATCATCCGGGCAAAATCACCTCCCTTGTAGTGCTGTAAAAGATGAAACACCTGCAGTCTTACCGCGTGGAATGGTGAGGTATGATATGCGTTAACAAGCAGTTCCGGTAGATTTACGTATTCCAGGTGAAACAACCTTCGCAACGCTAACCCCTTGAGATCGGGATGCTCTTCCTCTTCATATAGCGTTAACCAATACTCGATATTGGCTGTATTGAGATCCACGTGCATCGCGTCGTCACCCGAAAAGCGGAACGTGGGATCGCCAAAGATATGCGACTCCAAGATATTTATTTCCCGGGCCCACTCTCCTACCCGAAAGCCAAGTCCCAACATACCCAACAGGTCGGTCGAGCTTTTATCCTGCAACACGTTAACGCTATTCCCAAAGCTCACCGAGGTAGTTCCCTCAGCAAAAATATACTCCCCCGCGATATAACGCTGCTCCCGGAAATCCCCGTTGTAGCAAGCATCAAAAATCACCATCCTGGCGTTGGGGGCGATCATCGGGACATCCTCCAAAACAATGCCCGTACGGAGATCTTCCAACGAGTCTTTCTCATTTTGCTCCAAGGTCAATGCATCTTCGAACCATACCGAGTCTATCCGGTAGTGGTGTATCCACTCGTGTACGCGTTGCTCCCTCTCTTCCTCGTTTTTTATCCTTTGGAGCGATTGACGAAAGAGACGCGTGGCAGCCTCCTTATAGTCGCCTGCTCCTTTGCTATAAGGCATCGAGGTAAGATACTGCCTGTCAGGTGTACCATGCTCGTGAAAAAGCATCAGGTCCATCTCCGGGCACCGCAACTCCTCGGTCACCATCTCCTTCATAAAAGGATACATGGCGAAAAAGAGGAACTTCACGGAATTCTTATCGTTAAAAGCAACCGGGAAATGCTCTTTCATCAAGAACCCTTGATCCCTCCACGCGGTCATGCTGTTTGAAAACGATCCTTCACCGGTATACGCCGTGATCACGTCCAGCGGGTTTTCACGCGTTCGTTCCTGTAACAGTTTCGTGAAATAGTCCCTGATCTGGCGGTACCCCTCCTCTCCCTCTTGGGTTGGCTTTAGCCGGCCGGTATAGATATCACTTTTTATGAACTGCGGAGAATCGGCCCGAAGCGAATAGTAATGCAACAACGAATCGCTTTCGTCTTGCCTCAAATAATCGAATCGCAGGTCGAAGTCGTCGTAAAACCTATCAGACGGCACAGAAGAGTCTCTAAAGGGAAAGCGCTCCTGATCCATCTTAAAGGCAGAGGTGAGGTGTTGCGCGTCTCGTATCATCGGGATGGGAATATCGCCAATGAAAATGGCTCCTTCCAATCCATAGTTTACATACTTATCAAATAACACCTCTCGTATAGCATCCGGCTCATCCCATGTCCGAGCCATGATTTCAGTAGCAAACCCTTCGCTCTCCAGTAACGATTCGTAAGCATCGATAGCGGCTTTACAGGCAGCATACGTTTTGCTATCCACGATCGCGGCAAACCCTTTTTGGGCTTCCGCGGAAAGCAAAAAGAGGCATAGAGCGACAAAGAGCAAGAACAATCGTTGCATCATCCAATTATATGATTTAAAATGTAAAACCCAATCCTATGGTTGCCATAAACCGGTAATCGTCGCCGTCAACCGGTTTGTAGTAGTCGGCCGTCGCATTCAAAAATGCACCTGTTCTTTCCCCTATACCGGTGAAGTAGCTCGCGTTGCCACCGATTTTATAATAATCTTGCTTCAGGTACGCGAAGTCGGGCATCATGAACTCGGTGATCACGATCGACTCGGGCTCGGCCCCACCGTACACGTACTCTCCGTTTAGGTTGCTTTTATAGATCACGTCGGCTCCTACCACCAACCTGGATGAACGTCCCGTGGCGAAATTCATCTTTCCATTTACCCCTACGTATAAATTCTCGATCTTCATTCGGGATTCAGGCATAATATAAATATCGTCATTCAACCGATAATTTGCTGTCAAACCGGCTTTCCAACGGTATTCGTGTGCGGAGCCTCGATAAAAGTCGTAGCCAAGGGCGAGATCATTCTGCGCGTAGGTTGAACGCACGCTGCTATAGAGGTCGATCCACTGCTGCACTTCGTAGGTTTGATCAAGCACCTGCACGTATTCTATCCCGCTCACGCGATCCCTTCTGTAGGAGAGGTCCACGCGGTGCATGTCGGCACCTTCACGCACGGCAGCCACATTGGCATAGAGTGATTTATCCGCAAGAGTTCCCTCTTTCCTGGGTTTACCGATATCGCGGATCACATCTTCTACCCGGTAGGTGTATCCCCCGTTAATCAAAAAGCTCACTTCTGAAAGACGGTACGAATATTGTAATTCGCCCCCCACTTTATTGGAAGTATATTTAAAGGCTCCCAGGCTTTGCAATCCCCCGATCACAGCGGTATAGTGGTTTCCCAATCCTTTCATAACAAACACGTCTTGATTTACTTGGCTGTTGCTATTGGTATGCCTTCCTTCCTGTATCATATTCTCGTACTCGAAGTTAATCCCTAACCGGTGTTCCCCGAAGAAGGTGGCAATACCCGGTTTCACGTTAACCGA
>JAAYTC010000366.1 GCA_012518155.1 Bacteroidales bacterium
CCATCCCAATTCATGCTAATATAAAACAGATGGGCTATCCTATTGAACGCATCACAGATACCCCAATAAAAATTCAAATCAATATGCAACATTCATTCGATATAGTTTACAAGGGAACCCCGCTGGAAGAGGCAGAAAAGGCGTTAATTCTACTTCACGGGAGAGGCGCGAGCCCGGAGAGCATTCTTTCCCTCGCCCCGCTGCTTAACGTAGAAGGATACGCGCTGCTCGCGCCCCGGGCGACCAACCACACCTGGTACCCCTACTCCTTCTTGGCACCTGTGACCGACAACGAACCGTGGCTGAGTTCAGCCTTAGCTGTCGTGAAGCAAACGGTAGATCACCTGATCGCGTCCGGCATAGAAGCCGAGAACATCTATTTCCTGGGATTCTCGCAAGGAGCCTGCCTGGTATCAGAATTCACCGCACGCCATGCCCGCCGTTACGGGGGCATCGTCGCCTTTACCGGTGGATTGATCGGCAAGGAGATCGACCGAAGTCATTACGGGGGCGATTTTGAACAGACCCCGATCTTCTTCGGCACGAGCGATCCCGATTTTCACGTGCCGGTGGAGCGGGTCTACGCGTCGGCAAATCTTGCTCGGGAGATGAACGGCGACGTGACCGAAAAAGTATATCCAAACCGTGGGCATACCATCTCGGAGGATGAGATCGAGATCGTGAACCGGTTGATTTTCAAGTGACACGACATCCCCGGCACGAATAGAAAAAGCCGGAAGGACCTAATAGGTGGAAGAAACTAATAGGTGGAAGAAACTAATAGGTGGAAGAAACTAACAGCTGGAAGGAACTAACAGATTGTACAAGCTATTAGGGGAGTGCGTCAAAATCGATCACCGGTGGTCGTTCATCCGCTATACGGTGAAATTTTGTTCGGTAAGCGGTTGAATCGCTGAAAAAGCCGCAATTCCGCAAGAAAAAGCGATTCGTGTCGGAATTGTATCCCCCTTTGTAGTCGATTCGCACGCCGGCGTTGGCGGTGGCATCGTAGGTGAACGTCGCCTCCCTGCCCGGTATCCATTGACCCGACTGGCTCCTGAACCACTGATTCCCGAAATAGACCGTGCGCGTGAGGTACCCCTGCTCGGGATAGAAGTTCTCCAAGAACGAATGAGCACCCCGGTAGTAAGTAGAGGTTTTAGGTCGCGAGAACGACGCGATAAGGCGCCAACGGGACTCTTCTGGCGCAAAAAACCAAGAGGTGTAAATCGTATTGCCCTCGTTATCTGGTTTAATCCGAGTGAGAAAACGGTAAGTGTTCCCTACCTTCCATGGAAAGCGAAGGTAACTCTGTCCCCCCGAACCTTCGTTGCCGAATTCGCCGACATGCACCCCTTCCCCTTTTTTGAGAAGAACCACCTTCATGCTGTCGGGTATCAACTTGGGATCCTGCGTTTCGAACGGGCTCCAGACCGAAAAAAGGATCCTCCTCTCCTCCTCGGAGTTGCATTGCATACCGAAATATCCCTCTCTGAAACCATTCGCCATGTAATAACTACCGATCACATCGTTATGGAGCGGCACCATCACTTCGTTATAAAACCATTCGACGGGCTCCTCCGGCATAGTATAGGAGAGATGCACCGATGGGCCTCGCCTTGCCCAGTAATCCTCGAAATCATGCACGTACACCATATTATCATCGTCGCTTTTAACGGTAAACGAAGTGATACGCCCGAACTCTTCTCCCCTTTTCGATATACCCTGCAGCGATATGGAAACATACCCCGGCTCGTGCACCTTAAGCGGCTTCAGCGTCACGTTGAACTCACCCTCCTCCAACGTAACTTTCTGTCGCCTCGAAAGCTTTCTACCGCCATATTTCTCATGTTCCATTTGGACAGAAATACGAGCTTTCCTCTCGGGTAAGAATCCGTTGAGTGTTATCTCCACCGTTTGCGGTTTTGAAAAATAGACGTACGTTTGAATCCGGCTCTCGGGATCCGTCCAGTTCTCCAGTCCATTCCGACCGACGCGCGCACCGTCTCTATGCGCGGTAACATACGCGTTGCCGCTCAATCGGACCTCCTTCTCGTTCGTGTTTTGTGCCGTCAGTTGTACCCCGAAAAGAAAGGCAAACAAAAGCGGGATCATCGAGTGTTTCATTTTATCGTTTTTATAAGCATTTCCGCGAGTTCAGAAACAGCAGACCATTGAGGATTGTGATCGGCCGTCATGGTCACCACCTCCCAGCCCCTCTGCCGCGCACGTTGCGCGAAAAAGGCGAAATCATCTTCCTCGGCCCTCTTCCCTTGGTCCACCGTTAGTATATAGGTCGCTGGTAATGCCATTGCCAGTGGGTGGGCATACGAGACCGACGTGGTAAAGGTCTTTAACGATTGCGGCACATCCTTGGGCAGAGGATCCGAATCGTTAACCCACCGGGGAATCACGAAGCCATCGGTGGACTCCCGTTCGGGTCCCAGTTCACCACCTCCACGAGCGGTCATCACGCTTTCACCGTCATCGGGAACGAAGGCATCCAGGTAGACCAGCCGCGCGATTCGCTCGGGGATGCTATCCGCCACGCCCGTGATGACCATCCCTCCGTAGCTATGGCCAACCAAGATAATCTCGTCCAGCTCCTCGAACAACACGGTATTCACCACATCCAGTATATGCGTGTAGAGGTCGATCTCCGGCGAAGCAAGGTGCACTCGTTCCCCTTGTCCCGTCAAACTGGGTCGATACACCCGGTGC
This sequence comes from Bacteroidales bacterium, assembly GCA_012518155.1. Lineage (GTDB taxonomy): Bacteria > Bacteroidota > Bacteroidia > Bacteroidales > Dysgonomonadaceae > Proteiniphilum. Next base: position 2,722 of record JAAYTC010000366.1, read on the forward strand.
CCCTGCTCGCTCAGGATGGAGTCCAGCTGCTTAAAAGCCCAACTACCGCCCCACGCCCCGTGTACGATAACAAAAGTGGCAGGTTCTTGAGTTAAGGAGGCCTGTTCCTGAAAAGAAGCTACACGTTCCCGTGCTGAAAGGATGCATCCCGAAATGCAGAAAAACAGAATCACCCATGTAAATCTCATCCTATTATTGGCTGTTTTCATTTTAAAAGAGTGTTAAGTCAGATATATTGCCTCGTCTATCCACGACCTAAAAAAGTCGATCTTTTCGCCTATACCACAATAAAGGCGTGCACTAACGCCCCGCAATCCTACAGTAAACGAACGAAGTAACAAAGATGAGAAAAATCCACGGTAAATAAAAGCGGTATTTGTCATTGATGAAAACGAAAACGAACAAGAAAGGAGACTGGCTTGTTATAGTCCGTGTGCAGGTCATTTATTTTTTTAATATTGTTGCACGCTTGATAAATATTATTTACATTTATACGCTGAATTGAATACTATTATTTATCTCTTTCAAAAGAATGCGATTAAGGAATTGATATTCAATCAGAACACAATCTACGGACAGTTGATAGTATTTTTACACACATATAAGGCAATCCTATGCCTGCTTGCGATTTTGACTCTATTCGCGAGTAGCGTGAAAGCACAGTCTGATGCGGGAAGTGTCACGGTCAATATCATATTTCGGCCGGTGCAGACCATTACTGTGTCGCCTGAGCAAAAAGTCATCGATTTATCATATAACACGGTCGATGATCACCAAGACGGGGTTTCTGTCAGGGTGGACAATCATTTGACCGTTTTCAGCACGGGCGGATTCTTGGTTTCCGTGGAAGCAACCAGCGACCATTTCACTCGATTGGGAGGCTCCGAAACAATACCGGTGAGCGACGTCGTTATCCGGCCTACCGGTGGTTCAGACGGAAGCGATTCCGGCAGCAGCGGTTCCGGCACCGTGTTTTCGGATGCGATCTTATCCTCCTCACCCGCGCCCCTGATTACCTCGGACAAGGGGGGAAGGGATTTAAAATACGACATCACGTACGATAACTCCGTGGCCGGAAGTGCTCAACACTACATCAATCGATACGAAAGTTCCGACGGGGCGGCGACCGTTTATACCTCGAATATAACCTACACCATCACCACGCCCTGATTCCCTCACTCATTTTACTCCGAGAAGAACCTTCTTA
>JAAYTC010000367.1 GCA_012518155.1 Bacteroidales bacterium
ACGGTTAAACATTGAAGAAACCGCCTAATACGAGAGACGTACGTTGGGTGGTGTGAGAGGATAGCAGAGTTAGGAGTAATTACCTATCTTTGCATCCTACTCGATTTGGTGCCTTACTCATCTTCTTTCGCGCTCGGTTACTCCTCTCTTCTGCGAAACTCCGAACATACAATGGCTGTTGCTGTCGCCACGTTAAGCGACTCCAAGGTATGATTCCCGGAATCGTCCTTTAAAGTAGGGTACGGGGGGATAAAAAGCCGTTTGTTTATTAATTTTTCAACTTCCCCGCGAATCCCTTTTCCCTCATTTCCCATTACGATAATGCCGGTAGGGGAAAGTTTCTCCGTGTAAATGTTCTCTCCATTCAAAAAGGTGCCGTAAATAGGAACCCCTGTATGTTGTTTCAAATAATTCGCTACATCCGTGTAAACCGGTTTCACTCGTGCAATAGCCCCCATGCTGGCTTGGACCGTTTTAGGGCTATAAAGGTCGGCGCTGTCGGCCGAGCAGATCATATAACCGATGCCGAACCAGTCTGCCACTCGCGTAATCGTTCCCATGTTTCCCGGGTCTTGAATTCCATCTAAAGCCAAACATAATTGAGTAGTGGGATCGAACTGTTGAATCTGATGTTCGGGACGTTCGAAAACGGCAATCACGGGAGGCGGGGTTTTTAAAAATGTTGCTTTATTCAACTCGCTAATATCAGCCGCCACCATCTCCGTCGCGTGAATATTCGGATGGCTAGCCAGCCATTCCGGGAGGGCCGCCAGTAATTGGCAATGAAAATTCTGCAATAGGTCACACACGAGTTTATCACCCTCTGCCACGAACACGCGGTGCTCGTTTCGGAATTTCTTCTCTTTTAACGATCGAATAAATTTTATCTTGTTACGACTTAAACTCATCTTTTTAATGGATTGACATTCAAAATATACTCTATCAGCAGATATCCTCTTCCGTGAGCACTGGAATCTTTCTTCAACGACGGGAGTGCCCCATACAACTGGTAAAATTAGCAATTAAATCCTTAATCGACGCACACGAGAGGGAAATGCAAAACATATCGGCTACTAAAAAGTGTGGAATATTAAAAAAATGGTATCTTTGTAGTAATTCAACTGTTTTCAGGAGATGCAGATAGGGCTTATCCGGCATCACTGACAACAATAACCGTCTTATTACTTTTTTTCTTATGAACGACAACGCGTTAATGAACAAAGCAGCCGACAATATCCGTATTCTTTCGGCATCAATGGTAGAGAAAGCTAAGTCGGGCCATCCCGGGGGAGCCATGGGGGGAGCCGATTTTATAAATGTCCTTTTTTCGGAGTTTTTGGAATATGATCCGGATGACCCCACGTGGGAGTCAAGGGATCGATTTTTCTTGGATCCTGGGCATATGTCGCCCATGCTCTATTCCGTGCTTTGCTTAAGCGGTGATTATTCATTAGAAGATTTGAAAAACTTCCGCCAGTGGGGTAGTCCTACACCCGGTCATCCCGAAATCGACCTGCAAAGAAGGGTGGAGAACACCTCCGGCCCGCTTGGACAGGGGCATGCGTTTGCCGCAGGTGCAGCTATCGGGGCCAATTTTCTTCGCGCGAGATTGGGCGATGTAATGGATCACACTATTTACAGTTTCATTTCGGACGGGAGTGTTCAAGAGGAGATATCTCAAGGAGTCGGCCGTATTGCCGGACACCTGGGGTTGGACAACCTGATCATGTTTTACGATTCAAACGCGATACAGCTTTCTACCACGACCGACGAGGTAACGAGCGAGGATGTCGCGCAAAAATACGAGGCATGGAACTGGCATGTGATCACGATTGATGGAAACGATCCGGACGAGATCCGTGAAGCTTTAACCGAAGCCAAAGCCATGAAAGGGAAACCTACCCTGATTATCGGGGATACGATAATGGGTAGAGGGGCACTTACGGTTGATTGCACTTCATTCGAATGTCAAGTTTCCACGCACGGGCAACCGTTAAGTGCTGCCGGGGCTGATTTTGACCAGACCATTAAGAACTTGGGCGGTGATCCGGCGAATCCATTCGTGATTTTCCCCGAAGTCGAAGAGATGTACAACAAACGGAAAGAGAAACTGCGTACTATCGTTGCCGCTAAAAAGGCAAAGGAGGAGGCGTGGAAAAAGGAAAACCCCGAACTCGCGGAGAAGAAGAGAAAGTGGTTCGCACGCGAACTCCCGGAGATTAATTGGGAAGCCATTGAGCAAAAACCGAATTCGGCAACGAGGGCCGCTTCAGCCTCCGTGCTGGGTGTGCTGGCACAGCAAGTGGAAAACATGGTGGTGGCATCGGCCGACCTCTCGAATTCCGATAAAACGGATGGTTTCTTGAAGCATACGAAAGCGTTGACCAAGGGCGACTTCTCGGGTGCTTTCCTGCAAGCAGGTGTTTCGGAATTCACCATGTCGTGTTTAAGTATTGGAATGAGCTTGCACGGGGGGATTATACCCGCTTGCGGAACATTCTTCGCGTTCTCAGATTACATGAAGCCATCGATTCGCGTGGCTGCTTTAATGGAAACGCCGGTTATATTTATATGGACACACGACGCGTTCCGCGTGGGTGAAGATGGCCCTACCCACCAGCCGGTAGAGCAGGAAGCGCAAATTAGATTGTTGGAGAAACTCCAAAACCATAGCGGCCGTAACTCCATGCTGGTGCTTCGCCCTGCAGATGTGCATGAAGCATCGGTTGCCTGGAAAATGGCGCTTGAAAACGATAAGTCCCCCACGGGCCTTATTTTAAGCCGTCAAAATATAAAAGACCTGCCGGCCAATGAGTCCCGTTTCCAGGAAGCATTGAACGCGGAAAAAGGAGCCTATATCGTGCAGGACGAGGAGGATTACGATGTGATCTTGCTGGCCTCGGGTTCGGAGGTGTCTACTTTAGTAGATGGGGCAGCCCTCCTCAGAGAAGATGGCCTGAAAGTACGCGTGGTTTCAGTTCCATCAGAAGGATTGTTTAGGTCACAGTCGTCTGAATATCAGCAGTCCATTTTGCCTTCTGGTAAAAAGAAATTTGGACTCACCGCCGGCCTACCTGTTACATTGGAAGGTTTGGTGGGTGCAGATGGAACTGTCTGGGGAATGAAATCTTTTGGATTCTCAGCTCCCTACACGGTGCTCGATGAAAAGCTCGGGTACACGGGACAGAATGTGTATGAACAGGTTAAGAAAATAGTTTAAAACTGAGTATTATGTCACTATTCGATAACACGGAAAAGCCCATCGCGTTGGGATCGGATCATGCTGGCTTCGAAGCGAA
>JAAYTC010000368.1 GCA_012518155.1 Bacteroidales bacterium
CCCACCTTATTTTTCCGTTGAACCAATTCCGGTCTTTTTCCAGCGATAGCCAGATAAGCATGGGGCTCCCCACGATATGATCTTCCGGAACGAATCCCCACGAGCGAGAGTCGGCCGAGTTGTGGCGGTTATCGCCCATCATGAAGTAATAGTCGTACTTGAACGTGTAGGAGTCTGCCTCTTGGCCGTTAATATATACCTTGCCGTCGCGATAATCGAACTGGTTCCCCTCGTAATTCTTGATACACCGCTCGTAAGCTGCCACCTTGTAATCGACGTCGTTATCGAACGTGATGGTGGCTCCTCGCGCGGGAATCCAGAGCGGCCCGTAGGTATCGCGCGTCCAACCTCCCTCGTGGTCCAGCGGGTAATAGTAGTTCAATCCCGGTTGCTCTTGCTCTTTGATGATATTCCACACGAACGGGCGGGCCTTCATCTTTTCCACCATTTCGGCCGTCATGGGAATGCTGTAATAGATTCGTCCGTTGTTCCCATCGCGGGCCTGTAGGCCGAAGAGTGCCATACTCACGCTATCCACTCCGGTAAGGTCTTGTGAACGAGGAGCCGCCTGCCCGTAGGCATCCTGTAGATAGTCCGCCTTATTGATGCCCAGTTCGGTGAAGAGATCCACGGAAATAGGGGTGCCATCGGTGTGGATCATGTAGTTGTGTTGCGCGAGACGGGGGTTGGGCAGGTACTCTCCATCGATAAAAACGCTGTCATCTCGCATCTCTAAGGTCTCCCCGGGGAGGCCGATGCATCGTTTCACGTAGTTCTCTCTACGGTCTATCGGACGGTATACCACTTCACCGTAGGTGCGTTTGTCGGCACGAATCCCCGCGCTCCCTTCGGGATGATATTTTGCCAGCGTGTAAAAATCGACTCCTTGCTGGTTCAATGCCACCGTGTCGCCAGGGGGGAAGTTGAACACCACGATATCGTTACGCTGTACTTCACCGAATCCTTTAAGTCGGTTGTATTTCCACTGCGGCTTCTCGATATAGGATTTTCCGCCCACCACCGGCATGGTATGTTGAGCCAACGGGAAAGAGAGCGGTGTGATGGGCGCACGAGGCCCGTAACTGAGCTTACTTACCGCGAGGAAGTCGCCCACCAGCAGTGATTTCTCCAACGAAGAGGTGGGTATTTGGTAATTCTGGAAAAAGAAGGTGTTGATAAAATAGACCGCGATCAACGCGAAGAGGATCGCATCGACCCATTCCATCGTTTTACGAAATGCGCTGTTCTTCGATTTTTTCCAGAAGCCCCAGGGCACGAACTTCGTGATATAAATATCAAAAAGGAGCGGGATGAGCAACAGCACCCATGCCGACCGGGCCCAAAGGGCAAACAATAGGACGAATACCGTCCACACTGTAAACCAGACCCATTGACGACGCGTTGTTTTTAATAACCGCTCCTTTGCACTTGAGCGGGAATCATGGGCTGAATGGCCGGATTGTTGGTTGAAAGATGGTTTGTTGCTCATGTTTTATACTGATTGTTGTTGTCTGAAATTATTTCACGCGATACTCTATCGTTCGTGTGTACTCTATTGTGCGTATACTCTATCGTTCGTGTATGTTCTATCATTCGTGTACGCGTTATCGTGCCTACACGTTGTTTGATCTCTTGAGTTGTTTGATCTCTTATGGGGTGGCCTGCAGGTTCAGTAAATCCTCCATACCCAAGAACCCTTTTTTCCCTTTCGTGAATTCCGCGGCAAGCACGGCACCTAAGGCAAACCCTTCACGGCTCTTCGCGTCGTGCGTCAAACGGATGGAGTCCACGGGGGACTCGTATACCACGGTATGGATTCCCGGCACCTCTCCTTCGCGAAACGACTCGATGTGAAGCGTGTCGGCCTCTTTTTTATCCAGAGACCACTCCTTCTTGCGCTCGACCCTTTCCAGGATCCCCTCTGCCAAGGTGATTGCCGTGCCACTGGGGGCATCCAGCTTATGGATGTGGTGGGTCTCCTCGATCCGCGCATCATAATCGGTAAATAGGTTCATCAGTCCTGCCAAGTAGTTGTTTAGGGCGAAAAACAGGTTGACCCCCAGGCTAAAGTTCGATGCGTAGAAGAAGGTCTTCCCCTCTTTCTCGCATGCTTCTTTTATTTGATCGATCCGGTCGAGCCACCCCGTGGTGCCCGATACCACCGGTACGCCGGCCTCGAACGCGTGTATGTAATTCTGGAACGCGCTCGCGGGGGAGGTGAACTCGATGGCCACGTCCGCGCTCTTGAACTCGTCTGAATGGAACTTCTCCTCTTCGTTCATGTCGATGGTCGCAACGATCTCGTGCCCCCTGTCGCGGGCTATTCGTTCGATCTCGCGTCCCATCTTGCCGTATCCTATTAATGCTATCTTCATGTTGCAAATGTA
>JAAYTC010000369.1 GCA_012518155.1 Bacteroidales bacterium
TACCTTGTCTTTAATGTCAAATAATTTATACATACTATTTTTTAATAATGTTATACCGGACAAAAATAGATTAATCCTCTCTTAAGCGAGTGCATAATCAAGAAAATGTATCCCTTAAAAGCGTCACTTTTAAAAGCCGAAATAATCGCGGGCATTGTTGTAGCAAATATTTTCAACCATTTCACCCAGGAACTCAATCTCTGACTCCGGCAACAAACCATTTTCCACGTCATTTCCAATTAGGTTGCATAGAATCCTACGGAAGTATTCGTGACGGATATAAGAGACAAAGCTGCGAGAGTCGGTGAGCATTCCCACGAACCGGCTCAACATCCCTTGTGTCGATAGCACGTTCATCTGATCCTCCATGCCATCTTTCTGATCAAGGAACCACCACCCCGATCCGAACTGTATCTTGCCGGGAACCGACCCATCTTGGAAGTTCCCAATCATCGTTGCCACCAGGTAATTATCGTTGGGATTCAGGTTATATATAATCGATTTAGCCAGCTTATCCTCTTTTTCCAGGTTGTTGAAAAAGCGTGCCATCGTGGCAGCTACATCCGTACCATCATTGATGGAGTCATAACCGGTATCGGGCCCGAGTTCGTTAAACATGCGGCTGTTATTATTCCTGATCGCCCCGTAATGATACTGTTGTACCCATCCTTTTTCGTGATTTAACAACGCGTTCTCATGTAACATACGCGACTTAAATTTCAACACCTCTTCGGGAGAGAGCTCTTTTTCCTCAATTACCACTTTATTAAATATGGCTGTTATCTCATCTTCCGTCGAAGGGGTCGCGAAAAAGTTATTAATCCCATGATCGGCCAATTTGCAGCCGTGCGACTGAAAATAGTCGTGTCGCTGCCGGATCGCTTTCAGGTAGTCGCTCACATTGCCGATTTTCACGCCACATGCCTCCTCAAGCTGACGCAGGTAGTCACGGAAAACGTTACCGCTTTCAACGGCCATCGACTTATCGGGCCGCCAGGTGGGCAGCACCTTTATCTCAAATCCACTCTCCTTGATCTGCTCATGATACTGCAACGAATCGATCGGATCGTCGGTTGTGCACACGACTTCTACTCCAAAACGCCGCATCAATCCGCGAGCAGAAAACTCCGGTTGACGAAGCATTTCATTGGCCTTATCGTATATCTCTCGCGCGGTTTCTGGCTTTAGTAATGTGTCAATTCCAAATACACGCTTCAACTCGAGGTGTACCCAGTGATACATCGGGTTACGCATAGTGTATGGAACCGTCTCGGCCCATTTTTCGAACTTTTCCCAGTCTGAAGCATCCCCGGTAATATACTTTTCATCAACGCCGTTCGTGCGAAGCAAGCGCCATTTGTAGTGATCGCCGCCGAGCCAAAGCTCGGTGATACTTCGGAAACGATGGTCTTCTGCTATCTGTTTCGGATCTAAATGACAATGATAGTCGATGATCGGTTGCTTGTTAGCGTGCTCGTGATACAGCCTCTCTGCAGTGGCAGTTTGAAGCATGAAATTTTCATGTATAAAATCACTCATAGGAATATATATTTTTCAATTAAAAATCTCGTTAAAATCCAACCCGTGTGTATCGACCGAATAGCTCCATCTTTTCGCGTAAACCACGTGGAAATCTATCCTATTCTTTTTTAATAACGAAAATAATCGTAATTTTGTGCACGTACACAAAAGTACAAAAATAATGTGTCTTGCAAAAAAAATCCACAACAATTTTACACTTCATTTTTTAATCGAGCGATCAACATTACATGTCGTATCCTCCCCAGATTCAAACAATAAGAAGAAAAAGTTTCTTTTAACACGATGAAAAAGGGACAGATTGATGAAAAAAAAGGTAGCAAAGAACAACAACCATAGTAACAACGAAATGCAAAAAAAAATCCGTCTCAAGGATATCGCTAAAATGGCGGGGGTTTCAACCGGCACGGTCGACCGTGTTTTACACAATCGTGGAAACGTGTCGGAAAAAGCAAGAGCATCGGTGGAAAAGGTGCTTGAGAAAGTGAATTACAAACCCAACATTCATATATCGGCACTCTCTTTAAAGCGAAAGTACAAGGTGGTAATCACCACGCCCGCGATATCTCCCGGCGAATACTGGGAGAGCGTACACAACGGCATTCGTCATGCAAAAGAGGAATACGAGAACGTTAAACTACAGCTGGAGGTCTTCACCTATAACCAGTATGATATCTTTTCCTGTAAAGAGGTTTTCCACCATATCGCTGAAATGGAGATGGATGCCCTGATTATTGGCCCTACTTTTTACGACGAAACCGTGGAGTTGTGTAGGAGAATGGACGATCGGGATATCCCCTA
>JAAYTC010000370.1 GCA_012518155.1 Bacteroidales bacterium
CGACCCCCTTGAGTTAGGGCACATTCTTTTGAATATAAGCGATTTTGGTATGTTATCCATACCGATACTCCACCTGAATACAGGAGTATCAAAAGCGAATATAAACAACACTTCTTTTGACTTTGGACTCTCCACGAGAGACAAAGTAGAATTACCCTACACGGTTTCCGAAATTGAGGACGGTGAAAACGGTTATTATTACCTGACAAACAACGAAAAAGAAGTCTTTTCATATAATACCCTTACCAGAGAAATAAAGAAGCAGGAAATACTTACAAGTGGAGGACACTCCATAATTGAAGCCGATATGTTGGTGAAAGCGGCTGGAAAATCCCAACTTTTGTTGTCCAGAAAAAATATTTCTCCCAATGGTCTTTACTTGGTCGATTTTTCTGACCCCGAAAATCTTTCATTCATCAAATACTGGCACAGTGGCTTCGGGAATAGGTTCTTTACTTCTACCGATAGAGACTTTATTTATTCAATAAATAATGGGCATCTCTACCAGTTTCCGAATTCAGACACTGCTAACAACCTCTATGATCTGGGCAAGTTCGTCCCGGACCAAACAAATTATGACAATTTTTATGGTTATAATTGGTTCGACCATAATATGGCGACCTCTTCCGTTTGGGCTTCTTATAATTTTCGTTCGATAGAAAAAAATGCTGTAATTGAATTTAATGATAAAACACTCGAAAGAAAACGGGTTGTGGAATTAAATGATTATGTTACTATCATAAAAGGGAAAAAAGATTATTATAAAACATTGGCACATTATATCTTCTCCAACAGTGAAAATGATCGGTTGATCGTGATAAAAAATGTAGATGAATATAATGCCAACGCCTGGCATCTCGAAATAGTGGATATATCACATTGAGAAATAGAAAGAAACGCGAAGAAACGCGAAGAAATACTAAGAAATATGACGAAACAACAGCTTTTTGAACAGATAAAAGAGAAACAATCCTTCCTCTGCGTGGGATTGGATACCGATATAAAAAAGATCCCGGGACACCTCTTGGAGACAGAAGACCCCATCTATGAATTCAACAAGGCGATCGTGGATGCCACGGCACCCTACTGCGTGGCATACAAGCCCAACCTCGCTTTTTACGAAAGCGAAGGAACCGAAGGGTGGATGTCGTTAGAGAAGACCGTGGCCTACATCCGTCAACGTTATCCCAAGCAGTTCATCATTGCCGACGCGAAACGGGGTGATATCGGAAACACGAGCGAGATGTACGCCCGAACATTTTTTGATGTACTGAAGTCAGACGCGGTGACGGTAGCCCCTTACATGGGGGCAGACAGCGTGACGCCTTTCTTGACCCAACCGGAACGGTGGGTGGTATTGCTCGCCCTCACCAGTAACAAGGGATCCCTTGATTTTCAGATGACTGCCGACACCAACGGCGAGCGGCTCTTCGAGAAAGTACTGCGTGTCTCTCAACAATGGGCTTCGGCGGATCAGATGATGTACGTGGTAGGAGCAACCCAAGGGAAGCTATTCGAAGATGTACGGAAGATCGTGCCCGATCATTTCCTGTTAGTTCCCGGCGTGGGTGCCCAGGGTGGCTCGCTTGAGGAGGTTTGTCGTTACGGAATGAACAAGGAGTGTGGCTTACTGGTTAATTCATCCAGGAGCATCATCTATGCCGATCAAGGCGAAGATTTTGCACGAGTGGCGGCACAAGAGGCTGCTAAATTGCAAGTGGAAATGAAAGAGATGCTAAATAAATACCTCTAACGGCACCGTAAAATATTTGTAATAATTGATGCCGACGAAACTTGAAAAGATAATAGCTTATGACTCAAAAAAACATTTCTAAAAATCACGTGGACGAGAACGTGGTACGGCTGGTCGCTACACAAATCTTTTTGATTACGTTGATCACACTACTCACGGGATGGGCATGGTTGGCACTTTTTCTCGTGGCCGATTTTGGGTTGAGAGCGTTCACGCGCATACCCTCTCCATTAGCCACGTTGGCACGAGGAATAGCAACAGCATTAAAACTGACTCCAAAGCCTATCTTTGCACCGCCAAAGCGGTTCGCGGCCATCTTGGGTTTGTTTTTTTCAGTTGGAATCGCTATTTTCCTCTTCCTTAATTATCTTAACGCCGCGTACGCGGTGGGAGCTATTTTAATTTTTTGCGCGGTATTGGAAGCAGCCTTTAATATCTGCTTAGGATGTTATGTTTATAATTGGATGGTAGTGCCCTTGGCCCACAGAAACATGAACAAAAATTAGATTATTTGGTAAGCAATGAGTGGGAAGAGACCTGTAAAGAGAAAAATAATCAACGATCCGGTATTTGGTTTTATCACCATACCCAACGATTTTGTTTACGATATTATCCAACACCCTTTCCTGCAGCGTTTAAACCGAATTCGACAATTGGGTTTGGCCTCGTACGTCTACCCCGGAGCACAGCATACCCGTTTTCATCACTCCATAGGAGCCATGTTCCTGATGGATGAAGCACTCAAAACCCTTAAGGAGAAAGGGCACGATATCACTCAAGCTGAATGGAACGGGGCTTTAGCAGCCATCTTGATGCATGATATAGGGCACGGCCCCTTCTCGCATGTGCTCGAGCATACACTCGTAACCCGCGTACTACACGAAACCCTATCCTTACTGTTGATGAAGCAGATGAACGAGGAGTGGAACGGATCGCTGCAAATTGCCATCGATATCTTTACCGACTCCTACCCCAAACGATTCCTTCATCAACTTGTCAGTGGCCAGCTGGATATGGATCGGCTTGATTACTTGCGCCGAGATAGTTTTTTTACCGGCGTGAGCGAAGGCAATATCGGTTCGGCACGCATTATCAAGATGCTCGACGTGAAAGAGGATAAATTAGTCGTGGAATCGAAGGGAATTTACTCGATCGAGAACTTCTTGATGTCGCGTCGGCTCATGTACTGGCAAGTCTACCTTCACAAAACGGCTGTTGCCGCCGAAAAGATGATGATCAATACCCTACGCAGGGCCCGCGAACTGACCCTTGGCGGCGAAAAACTCTTTGCCTCCCCTTCCCTCGCCTACTTTCTTGAAAATGAAACCACGCTTGCCGATTTCGAAGAGTATGGTGTGGCTCTTCGTCACTTCGTTCAACTGGATGACAATGATTTATGGTCTGCACTCAAAGTATGGGCTTCGCACCCCGATACAGTGTTATCAGTACTAAGCGAAGGGATGGTCAATCGAAAGCTCTTTAAGATCGAAATCAAAGAAGAGAAAATAGAGCGCACGAAAATCTTAGAGCGGCTCGAGCATTTCATGAAACGATTCAATATAAGCGAACAAGAAGCAGCCTACTTCATCGCTTCCGACAGCATGGCCACCGACATGTATAACAAGGAAGACGATAGCATCGACATCCTCTATAAAGACGGCACGGTAAAGGATATATCCAAAGCCTCCGATATGTTGAAAATCGAGTTGCTATCAAAAAAGGTGGAGAAGTATTTTTTCGCTTACCTTCGAGATTGAAACTATTTAGGAGGAGATGCATCATCATCCTTCGCGGTGGGCACGAAAAACCACACGGTCACAGCACCCACCAGTCCCAGCGAGAGAATCACCATTCGTATGGTAATATTATTCTGAATCACCACGAACGAGGAAAAAAGGACCATGAGGGTCATAAAGATGATCACCCCCACTTTACCCTTCCGGGTAACTCCCTGTCGCCGCTGATAATTCTTTATCCGAGGCCCTAATATTCGATTATTTAACAGCCAGTTATATAGTTTTCGGGAGCTTTTCGCGTATAAAAAGGCCGAGAGCAGTGCGAAAGGAGTAGTCGGGAGCCCGGGCACCACGATCCCTAAAATTGCCAACGCCAGTGAAAGGGTCCCCCCTACGATATATAGAGCCCGGATAATCCGGTTTTTTTTTATTTCAAGCGCTACCTTCTCTTTGGGTACGGCAACGGCAATGTCTCGAGTTGCCTGCCGGTTTCGAATGTCGCTATTGTTATCCATTACTGTGAAATTTTTTAACCATGAAATGGTCATCATTGCTTCAACAAAGCAATCGCTACAAATGTAGTGAAAGTTGAGAGCAATATCAAGCTTGCTTGAAGATTGCCGAAACGCATCCTACATTATTCAAATGTAGTGAAAGTTGAGAGCAATGCCAAGGCAGGGACTTTGATATTTTTGGGTACTTCGTGGAAATCCACTATCTTTGTGCTTAATTGTTAAGGTTATAAAAAGGAGATTGTGTTAGAATGATGGATTCCAACAGTACAACAAACAAAAAGGTGCGAATTCTTTTCGTCTGCCTGGGGAATATATGCCGTTCACCGGCTGCCGAGGGGATTATGAAGAAGCTTGTAGAGAAGAATGAACTTCAGGATTTCATAGAAGTTGATTCGGCAGGCACCTCCGGATGGCACGAGGGTGAACTTCCCGACGAACGTATGCGTGCCCATGGCGAAAAAAGAGCTTACAACTTCAGCAGCCCTGCACGTAAGTTCCGAAAAGCCGATTTTGACAATTTCGACTATATCATCGTGATGGACAAGAACAACTACAATAACGTTAAATCGATGTCCGATGGAAAGGAACAAGCGGGAAAAATCCGGATGATGACCGACTACTCCGTTCAGCATAGCCATCACGACTATGTACCTGACCCCTATTACGGAGGAGCATCCGGATTTGAATTAGTCCTTGATTTGCTTGAAGACGCGTGTGAGGGGTTACTTCAAGCCATTAAATCTCAATAAGTCATTGCCGGCTCTAGTTTCCCCGCCTCCTCGATCATCTCTTTAATTTGCGCGAGCGAAGGTAACCGGCGAACCAGGCTTTTCGATTCGTTCACTTCTTGAATCTTGGCGTATAAATTTTCGGCATTCCGGTTACGCAACTCTTTCACCGTATCCACCCCCGCAGCTTCAAGCAATTCAGAAAACTGCGGCCCAATACCCGGAACTCGGAACAGGTCCGCGTGATTGGTCCATTTTAAAATAAATTTCTCATCGATTTCCGTCTCCTTGGCAATACTCGCACGCCCTGCTTTCGAGGCGCCTCTTTCCAGTAGTTTATCCACGGAAGTGATTCCAACGGCTCTTAATTTTTCTCCATAAACAGGGCCAATTCCCTCGATTTCATCAATTTTGTAAACCATAGCAAAAATTTTAACAAGTTAAGTTTTGTCTTTGCTACTAAATTAGATAAAATCAGGCTTGAAAGCCCCTTTACAGCTTAAATAAACATGAAAGTGTGGAAAAAACACCTATTGTTATACCACGTACAAAGAACTGATCGATTCGTTGTTACACACTCGCATAATTGATTCGGCAAACATGGGTGCCACCGAAATAATTTTCACTTTGTTCGATTTTTGTGAATAGGGAATGCTGTCCGTGAAGATAATCTCTTTCAACATCGATTGGTCTACCCTCTCCGAAGCGGGATCCGACATCACCGCGTGGCTAGCAATTGCCCGTACCGAATTCGCCCCGTTCTCAATGAGTAGGTTTGCTGCTTTTGTTATGGTACCCGCGGTATCGACTATATCATCGATCAACAGTACATCCATCCCTCTTACATCACCTATGATCTGCATATCCGAGACTTCGTTCGCTTTCTTTCGCAGCTTATAACAAATTACCATGGGGCATTCCAAAAATTTGGAGTAGGCACTGGCCCGTTTGGTACCTCCTACATCCGGGGTAGCAATTACCATGTTGCCCGTCTCCTTCAACTGCTTCAAGTAATCCACGAACACCCTCGAAGCATAGAGGTGATCGACAGGTACATTAAAGAATCCTTGAATTTGATCGGCATGCAAATCCATGGCTATCAATCTGTTAATCCCAGCTGCCGCCAGCATATCCGCGATTAGTTTAGCACCGATACTCACGCGCGGCTTGTCTTTTCTATCTTGTCTTGCCCATCCAAAATAGGGAATAACCGCCACGATTGATTTCGCGGACGCGCGTTTGGCCGCGTCAATCATCAGCAACAGCTCCATCAGGTTGTCGGAACTTGGGAAGGTCGATTGTATAAGGAAAACCTGTTTTCCTCGAATCGACTCCTCGTAAGACACGGCAAATTCTCCGTCAGCAAAATGTTCTATGATCATATTTCCCAAGGGACACTCCAAAGCATTGCACACTTTTTCGGCAAAATAGCGGGATTTGCTTCCCGAAAATATTTTAAATGGTCTCTCCTGCATTTTATTTCTGATAAACAGCTCTTTATTTCTTTATTTTTAATTCTCTCTAGAAGGGTATGAAATCTCCACACAAAAATACAAAAACAATACCTCAATAAAGAATTTTCACCTCGAAGAAATTCGATAGACCATCCCCCCATTGGGCGGAAGTTCGATCCGTACTTGCTCCTTATAGGAGAATATTAACTGCTTTTTATCCCGCTCAAGTAGCGGAGTGATCACGATCTCCTGTTTCTGAAGGCAGTCGGTTGTTCCAAAAAACTCATAAGCATGCAACGGGATATTAATCCTGCACGTTGCTACCGAGTCGTTAAAGTTGACCACAATCAGCAGCAATCCGTTATTATTTCCTCGTAAAAAAGCGAATAGTGAGGTCGAATCGAACGCTTCATTCTCGTAATTAGGCGGCATCAAATCGTAAAACATTCCCTGCCGAAGTGCTTCCTCTTTGTTACAAAGCCGAATAAGGTTTGAATAAAAATCGCGGAGCTCAATCTCATCGGGAGTCAACAACGCGTGGTTCCATTTCCCGTTGTTATTCCATCTACGGAGGGTATCCGGCGACCAGTAATCGAAAATGGTCGTACGCCCATCTCTCCCGCTAAAGCCCTCCTCATCCATTCCTCTCTCCCCCAGCTCTTGCCCCGCGTAGATCATCACCGGGTTCGAATTAATGCACGCGGTAACCACCATGGCAGCTTTTCCTCTTTTTCCCTCGCCGAGAAAGAAATCGGATGCCACCCGTTGCTCATCGTGATTCTCTAAAAAGTTGACCATCTTCTGTTGTATATCGCCTACCTCGTTCAATACGAAGGAAATATCCGACGCGGGCCGCTTTCTACAGGCCACCTCACGCAACACGTCATATAGTCCCACCTTATCATACAGGTAATCGAACCCTCCACGGGTTATGAAATCACGGTAAGCCGCGGGATTATAAATCTCCGCCACGAATATGGTACCCGGAAAAGACTCTTTTATTTGTGGAATTGTCCATTCCCAAAACGCCAATGGCACCATTTCAGCCATATCGCATCGGAACCCGTCCACCCCCTTCGCGGCCCAAAACAGGAGAATATCTCTCATCTTTATCCAGGTATCAGGAATCGGATCGAAATGACTACTTTTCCCGTTCAGGTAATCCACTCCATAATTCAACTTAACCGTTTCGTACCAGTCGTTTCGGCCGGGTTTGTGGGTAAAGCAGTCGTTGCCGGTAGCTTTTGCCGGCACCTCCCGGTAGTCGAGCTTATTCCCGCTGGCCACGGCTCCCACATCCAAAGCCTGTCCCGGCAGGTAGTAAAAGTTGTTTTGAGGTGAAAAAGCCATCGATCGGTCGTCCCTCGGCCCGAAGTCGGCTACTCCCTCCGGTTTGGCAATCGATTGATAGTTACGCGCCACATGGTTCGGCACGTTATCAATGATGACCTTTAAACCCGCCGCGTGGGTCCGTTCGATCAACTCTTCAAACTCCCTCATCCGTTGCCCAACGTTCTCAGCCAAGTCCGGATCCACATCATAGTAGTCCCGTATCGCGTAGGGAGAACCGGCCCTACCTTTCACGATCTCCGGAAATTGTTCCGGTATTCCATCTGACTCGTAGTTCGTGGCCGACGCGTGAGCCACAATCCCGATATACCAGGTGTGCGTGTAGCCTTTCTCCTTAATTTCTGCCAAGAGTTTATCCGTGATATCGTTAAACTTACCGCATCCATTCTCCTCGATCGACCCGTTCCGTTTATTCACGGCAAGCCCATTGCCGAATAACCTTGGCAACAGTTGATATATAAACAACTTATTTTTTCCCGAGCCCATATTTCAACATTTTTTTCTCCCTTACCCGTTGAATCTGTCGACGAACAGTTTCTCTCATCCTGTAATGTTTATGGCATTTTTTCACGATATCCCACGACTCCTTCTCGCTCAATTTTATAGCGGCATAATGATACCCAGCTTCGGTAATCGTATCCATGTTCTGTAAATCGAACATGGCATATCGTTCGATCCCTTTTGTTTCAATCAAAATATCGCAATACGTTTTATCGAACAAGGTGTTAGAGTTTGACATCAGGTTAAACGTCCTCTCGGCCATGGTTCGTATATTGTACTTGTCCTCGGCCGGAATCATCAAGGATACATTTACGCCAATCACGTACTTACACTTTTTACGAATTACCGATACCGGGAAATTTTTCAACAATCCCCCATCCACGTAAGGAACTCCATGAATATATTGTGGATGGAATACCACGGGAACCGAGCAGGAAGCCACCACTGCATCCACGAGGTCATCCCCGTTCGAGAAGGCCACCGTGGTTGCCCTGTTCCAATCGGTTGCCACGGCATAAAAAGGCAATTGCAACTCCTCGAAGCTACGTGCTCGCAGATTTTTTTTCAAGAATTGGTGCAATCCCGTGCTTTTAAATAGTCCCGTTTTAGGAATGGTCAACTCCACGAACTCCCGAAACTCCCGTTTACGGAATAACTCCAAAATTTCTTCTGGGTGATACCCATCCGCGTAAAACACGCCCGCCAATGCCCCCGCGCTGGTACCGGCAATAACGTCCGGTTTTAATCCACACTTTTCTAGCACTTTTAATGCACCGAGGTGCGCGAACCCCTTTGCTCCTCCTCCGCTCAACGCGTACCCGAGAAAGTGATCATATCCATTTCCGAAGAGTGCCATAGCTATCCCATCCTAATTTTATCGTTACAAATATGCCACTTTTTTTTGAGAATACCGCCGCGATTCCATGTCACTATCCCCGTGGTTATACCCAATCCTGTTCCAATTCATTTTTAAGTTGCCGGATTGTCTTACCCAGCAAAGGATGCACCACATCGGGAGCAATTTCAGATAAAGGCTCCAAAACAAAACTTCGTACATGCATTCGAGGATGAGGAACCACCAGCGTTGGGGTATTTATCACCCGATCACCCGCGAGCAGCAGATCAATATCGATGATCCGGTCGGCATACACCCCACTTACGCTTTTATTAGATCTACCCATCTCTTTTTCAATCTCTTGAATTCTTGCGAAGAGGGTGTATATATTCATTTTATATATCACTTCGCACACGCTATTCACGAAATCATGCTCCGAATCGAATCCATCGGGTGGTGAAACGTAAAAAGCGGAAAGAGAGACTATTCTCCCCACCCGCTTTTCGATTTTTTGATAAGCCAGTTTTATGTTTTTTTGCTTGTCACCCAAGTTGGAACCCAATGCCAAAAAAATCCTGCTCTCTTGTTTTATCTCGGTCAAACCACAACCATTCGTTATAATGGATCGTTATAATGGAATATCCTACCTATTTAATCCAGTATCAGCATCGCATCGCCATACGCGCCGAACCGGTATTTTTCTTTTATGGCCACTTGGTACACGTCCATTATCCTTTCATATCCCCCGAACGCGCACGCCATCATCAGCAGCGTGGAATAGGGTAATTGAAAGTTGGTAATCAAACTGTTCGTGAGCGTAAACTCGTACGGGGGGAAGATAAACTTGTTGGTCCACCCGGTACGCGGTTTTAGCCGGCCATCGGTGCTCACTGCCGTCTCCACTGCACGCAGTACGGAAGTACCTACCGCGCAGATATTTCGTTCTTCATCCTTCGCCCGGTTCACCTGGCTGCACAGCTCCTCGTTGATCACGATCTGTTCCGACTCCATTTTATGTTTCGTGAGATCCTCCACGTCGATCATCCGGTAGGCACCCAGTCCGTTGTGGAGCGTGAGAAAACCAAACTCGATATCGCGTATCTGCATCCGTTTCAACAATTCTCGGCTAAAATGCAATCCGGCAGCCGGTGCCACTACCGCCCCTTCGTTTTGCGCGAAGATGTTCTGGTACCGTTCCGCGTCCTCGGGTTGCGCATCCCTTTCCAGGTAGTCAGGGATAGGTGTTTGTCCTATTTTAAACAGCTGCTCCTTGAACTCCTCGTAAGGGCCATCGTAGAGGAACCGCAACGTGCGCCCTCTCGAAGTAGTGTTGTCAATCACTTCAGCAACCAGCTCCTCATTTTCTCCAAAATAGAGCTTGTTACCAATCCGAATTTTCCGTGCCGGGTTCACCAGTACATCCCAAAGGTGTTGATCGGGGTTTAATTCTCTCAACAGGAAGACTTCAATTTTGGCACCTGTTTTTTCTTTGTTACCAAATAACCGTGCCGGAAATACTTTGGTGTCGTTAAAGATAAAAAAATCTCTATCATTAAAGTAATTCAAAACATCTTTAAAAACTAGATGCTCTACTTTGTCCGATTCCCTGTGAACAACCATAAGCCGTGCTTCATCGCGGTGATGGGAAGGGTACTTCGCGATGAGTTCTTCCGGCAAATCAAATTTAAATTGCGAAAGTTTCATACGTTAAAAAAAATCCTGTATCAATTATATTTCTCGTGTAAATTCTATTTATCGGGTAATGGGAAATGCGTGTCCAACAATCGATCTACTTCATCGATTTTTAGGCAATCATTCATTGTTACCTCGCCTGTTCGAGTGCGAATTAACTCCGTTAAGTGCGCACCCGATTTTAATGCTTCGCCAATATCCCGGGCCAACGCCCTGATGTAGGTGCCTTTGCTGCACACTACTCGGATAGTTATATTCGGGAGATCGTAAGCAATCAATTCGATACTATCTATAACCAATAATTTGGGTTTTAGTTCAATATTCTCGTTATCGCGCGCGTACCGGTATGCTCTTTTTCCATCTACCTTAACGGCCGAGTAGATAGGCGGCACCTGTTCTATAGATCCGACAAATTGGGCGAGCGTTTCTTTTACCATTTCCTCCGTGATATGATTCACCGGGTATTCCGCGTCGATATCCGTTTCGAGGTCAAACGAAGGCGTTGTAGCTCCCAGCCGTATTGAGGCAATATACTCTTTAGTAAGTGCCTGTAGCTCCTCTATCTGTTTGGTCTTTTTACCCGTGCAGAGAATCATTACTCCGGTTGCTAACGGATCGAGTGTACCCGCGTGTCCTACCTTCAGTTTTTTAATTCCTAATCGCTGGCAAATTTTGGCCCGTACCACACGTACTAACCGGAAGGAGGTCCAATAAAGCGGCTTGTCAATGTATAAAATCTCACCCTCAATAAAATCCATTTACTTTTTTGATTTCTCCTCTGCCTCCAAGGCAAAAGAGTGCATTACATGTTCAAGTTTCGCGCGTTCGTGCACGTGCACCTTGAAAATCAACTATTTGTATCACGAAAAAAGATGAAAGAGAATGGTTGCCACACCCACTACGGAGCAATATATGGCAAAATAGACCAGTTTCCCTTTTTTTACGATATTGATCATCCATTTACAGGCGATGGCTCCCGCTATAAAAGCCGCGACAAAACCGGCTACAAGGGACGCGGCGGGAATCGACCCACCATAATCGCCTCCCTGCGCGATTTGAATCGTATCGAGGAGGGCTTCTCCCAAGATCGGCGGAATTACCATCAAGAATGAGAATCGAGCCAATGACGCCTTTTTGTTCCCCAACAGCAAGCCGGTGGCGATGGTTGATCCCGACCGCGACAAACCGGGGAGTAACGCGACGGCTTGTGCTATTCCTATTATAAGCGCGTCCTTTTTACCGATGCGGCTCTTCTCTTTGGGACGGTAATAATATGAAAAAGCCAGCAATATTGCCGTCAGCAACAACATGCACCCCACGATTAGCAGCCCGAAACTAAACACCTCCTCCACTTGCTCTTTGAAGAAAAACCCCACGATCGAGATCGGCACCATGGATATCAATATATTGATCACATACCGTGTTTCGTCGTTCATTTCCCATTTGAAAAGGCCTTTAAAGATCCACGCGACCTCTTTCCAGAGAATAACCAACGTGCTGAACACCGTGGCGATGTGTACCACCACCGTAAAGGTTAGGCTATCTTCCGCTTCAATGCCGAGCAGCGCAGAACCCATAGCCAAGTGCCCACTACTACTCACGGGCAAATATTCTGTTAATCCTTGTACGATTCCAAGGATAATCGCTTCGAGGGTACTCATTCAGATCCTTTTAACACTGTGTCGTGTAAATTATCCCTTCGATTCCTCTGTTTTATCCCCTTTCACGGGAAAGAGAATTCCGGCTATCATCAACACGAAACCCGCGAGACAAACGATGGGTGCTAGCTTAATCCGCCTTGCACTAAAGATATCCGGTTCAAACCCACCTTCCAGCGTGGTACCCGGCCCGGCCATCAATACAAACCCTAAAATGATCAGCACCACGGCGGCCCCGCAAATGATAAGATTGGTTTTACCTAAAGCAATATTTTTCTGAGACATATCTTAATTTAAATTTGTTACACGTAATAGAGCTGGTCCGATTTCATCTTCACGTACCGGTTTACCGCGAAAGCCGTCGCCACAGTCGAGATGATGATCCCCAGCAAGATCACCAATCCGAAAATAATCGCGATATCAACGTTCGAGATTATGGGTTGGATGTCAGCATACTCTTTACTGAAATAAACAATCAACCCAAAAATAATCAGATCGGCAATAACACCGGCAATAACACCGGTAATAATATTATTTACCACGAATGGTTTTCGAATAAAGCCGGCAGTAGCACCGACCAACCTCATCGTATGTATGATGAACCGTTTGGAGTAGACGCTCAACCTGATTGTATTCCGTATCAACGTGAACGAAATAAAGAGCAAAATCGCTGCCAGCACCAGCAATACCGTCATCACCTTTGAAAGATTTTCGTTGATGAGGTCAATTGCTTCTTGCTGATACAAAAGATCGGTGACGTTATTATCCTGCCGAATTACCTTGTTAATCACTGAGATGCTATCGCTGTTCGCGTACTCCGAATGAAGGAAAATTTCGATACAATCTTGAGCGGGGTTATAGCCCAAGAGCTCTTCCGGGTCTTCTCCGAGATCTTTTATTAACTGCTCTTTTGCCTCCTCTTTACTAATAAAGCGGGAGGAGCGGACAAATGGTTGCGCGTCTAAGCTTTTCCGAATGCGGGTAATTTCCGCGTCGTTCACTTCGGTTGAAAGCATCACGTTGAAACTCATGTTCTCCTTTACAAACCGCGACAGCCCGTTTCCCATGAAAAGAATCAAGATAGTGATACCCAGAAGCACCAGCACTAGCGATATGCTAATGGTCGATGTGATCTTCGCGTTTAAAAAACGGGCGGTGGATACTTTTTTCTTGCCTGACATACGGGTTGTTAACCTTTTTCCAAATGAATTTGCAAAGTAATAAAAATTATCGCAGAATATCGGATGGAATCGAAAATAATAAGGCAAAAAAGCTTAATTTAATTCATCCGCTTTTTTATCGATCTGCATCTTGGTCGCTACAAGCTTCTTTTGCATCTGTTTGCTCCGGAAGATCGAGGCCGCGATCGAGGCCAATATGAGAATGAGGATAATGGCCAACGAGGTAGTGGTAGAGATATGGAAACCGAAATCATTCGATTGCGCGTAATGATTAAACATCATCTTGAATCCGATAAACAGCAATATCGCGCTCAGTGCGTATTTGAGGTAGTAGAAATAATCCATCACCCCTCTCAACGCGAAGTAGAGTGAACGAAGGCCCAGAATAGCAAATATATTCGACGTGTACACGATAAACATGTCGGTAGAGACGGCTAAAACTGCCGGGATCGAGTCGATCGCGAACACCAAATCGGTTACTTCGATCACCAATAAAGCGAGAAAGAAAGGAGTGGCGACTCTCTTTCCATCGATCTTACGAAAAAATTTAGGTACCGATATATCGTCGGTCGTTGGGAAAACACGACGTACGATCTGCATGAAACAGTTCTGGGAGATGTCTTTTTTCTCTTCTTCCTCGGGTTTGTTTTTTTCCTTTACGAAATCGATCACCATTTTTATCCCGGTCACCACCAAAAATCCCCCGAAAACATACATCACCCACGCGAATTTTTCGAGCAGTGCGATGCCGGCGAAGATAAAAATTGCCCGAAAAACTAAGGCACCCAATATCCCCCACAACAATACATCGTGTTGGTAGCGAGGATCGATCTTGAAAGAGCTAAATACAAGAATAAATACAAACAGGTTATCAACGCTCAACGACTTCTCGATCACGTAGGCCGTGAAAAACTCTAAGGCAGGTTCTTTGCCTTGGTAGAAATAGATGAAAATATTAAATATTAACGCGAGAGATATCCAGAAGAGACTCAGCCAAAGCGCTTTCTTAACATTAACGACTTCGCCTTTTTTGTGAAAAACAAACATGTCCAAGGCGAGGAGGACAACGACGAGAATAATAAAACCAATCCAGAATGTAGAACTTACTTCCATCAAATATTACAAGATATGCTGTGATAATTCAGGCATAAAACGCTTTTTTTTAAAAAAAGTTCACGCCCACTTTCACAGCATACCCTCAGTTGGCGGCTGCCTACATCGTGTAAATCGCTCCACACGAGAAGATCTCGATGGTTCGTGCCCGTGCTGTTAAATTATCGAATCAGGTGAGGTGCTGTTCGGGAATACCCCTTTTCATTTGGGTGCAACCCATCCGTGAAGAACGACTCCACGATTTTTCCATCCTTCAACAACTCTTTCCCTGCCTCGATGTAGGTGTATTGGTTTCGAATTGCCATTTTTTCAATCATCCTGTTTACGGCATCTACTTCCGCCTCCTTATCACGCCTCGGCAATAAACCCACCACCTTTAGGGTTGCTTTCGGCTGTCTATACTCTATCTGTTTCAGGAGAAACTCCAATCCTTCCACGATCTCCTCCCTGTTATCCAACCCCAAGTTGTTCGTGCCGATCATCAGCACCACCTCGTCGGCTTCAAACCCATCTAGTTCGCCATGATACACTCTCCAAAGAACATTTTCGATCCGGTCCCACCCGTATCCCAGGTTTAAAAACCCTCGGGGTTCCATGTACTTCTGCCAGCTTTCCGGCCCATTTTCTTTTCCTTCCTCGTCGTTCCAGTAATGGGTGATAGAATTTCCGATAATCACTTTTTGGGGCGAGGCAAGCTCAATTTCTCCCAGCTTATCGTGATGTCTTTTTTTCCACTCGTAAATGTAAGGTTCTCTTCGTTGGCTCACCGGTTGTGTTACTTTTTTGGAACCGGTAGGCATCCGCAGTATCTGCCGTATGCTCTTCTCGTAAGCATCGCCGTACGCCTGCATTCCCAGGTCGTTAGGATGTATATTGTCGACGCACCCATCTTCGGGAAAGTTAATATCTTCTTTGCTCAGGTAGTAAAGCTCCTTCATGCCCGATTGCTTCAAGGAGTCGTACACCTCCTTCGAAGCCCTATTCAACCGGTCTGCCGCCTCCTTCGTTGTCCGATTCGTTTGATCGTTCCGATACCCGATGTGATCTACAATCAGGACAGGAATATCCAATTTCTCTTTTATGGTAGAAACACCGTAGGCAGTCCTATTTTTGACCTCCTCGTCCAACAAGCTTCCCATGTTCGGTAAACAGTCGAATACCACCAGTGCCGCGTCCAGTTCACTGATAAGATCCACCATCTCCTTTTCCAGCGGGCCATTTCCCGAAAAGCCCAAGTTAATCACCGGCAGATCTAGTTTTCGAGAGAGGATATTTGTCCAGCCCATTCCCGGCCTTGAAGCGCATCCACCCTGCGCGATCGAGGTACCATACACTACAATCGGCTTCTCCTTCAGTCGGGGGATAAATGAAAATTGCGCCGAGTCAGGAACCCCTATTTCCATCCATTTCACGCTGTTGTAAAGCGGAAGGAAAAGTCGGTACTCGAAACCCTGCTCGTGGTATTTACTTCGTGAAAGCTGGGTATAGGTATAAGTGATTGTATCTTCAAAATTATACCTACCGCTCGCCACTCGCCATTTTCCATCCGAATCGATGGCGTAGAGATCAACGCCCGATTTCCCCGTGGCCGGCATATGAGGCATTGCAAAGCTACTTGTAACGCCGTATCGGACAGTGATCTGCTCGGCGTTGGTGTAAAAATGCAGGGCCAGTCCCGTCGCGTTCAGGGACAAATTCCAAACCGACTTTCTTACTTTTTCTTCCGCCCTTTGCGGCAAACGCTGATAGCTCCTCCCTATCTCCTCCGGCCAGCCCTGGTTTTGGATCACCGGGTTATTGTCATTCATCGGGTTGTACCACGTTGTCTGCCCAAAAGCCATTGTTTGTTGGAGTACCGAAAAGGCACACAGCAAAACGATAAAAGTTACATTCCTTTTTTTCATAGTTATTTAAATTATGTTCAAACACTTGTCGTTAGTCGGTTTCAGATTCATCCTTCGATTTCAGATTCACCACTGGGTTTCAAGTTCATCTCTTCCGCTTTTTTCAACATAAACTTAAAAGCTGCGTCCCGTTCGTTTGGAATCACCCCATCGAGTATCGCGTCTTTTATAGCTGCTTTAAGCAATCCCACCTCACGCCCCTCCGGAAGGCCAAAAACTTCCATGATCTCGTTCCCATCTACCGGCGGTTGAAAGTTCCGAACCCGGTCTTTTTCTTCAATCTCTTTCAATTTCTTTCGTACGATCTGAAAATTACTCAGAAATCGACGTACTCTCGCTGGATTTTTCGATGTGATATCCGCTTCACATAGTGTCATCAGGTCATCAATATCATCGCCCGCGTCAAACAGCAATCTCCTTACGGCGGAGTCAGTTACCTCCTCCTCCACCAGCTGCATCGGGCGCATATGCAATGAAACCATTTTTCGGGTATATTTCATCTTCTCGTTTTGCGGGAGTTTCATCCGGCGGAAGATCCGCGGCACCATTTTTTCACCCACGTAGTTATGGTTATGGAAGGTCCAGCCCAGTTTTGGATCCCACCTCTTGGTCACCGGTTTCGCTATATCGTGTAGCAGAGCTGACCAACGGAGCCACAGGTTATCTGTCTTTTTTGCAATATTATCAAGTACCGCGAGCGTGTGGTAAAAATTGTCTTTATGCCCCACCCCATCTTTTGTTTCAGCTCCTTTTAAGGCAAGTAATTCGGGAAAAATGATCTCGAGCAGTCCCGTTTTTTCCAGCAATATAAACCCAACAGATGGCTTCGGCGATAGGATTATCTTGTTTAGCTCATCCGTCACCCGTTCCATCGACACAATCTTAATCCGCTCCCTGTTCTCTTTTATGGCGTCGAATGTTTCGGGGAATATATCAAAGCCCAATTGCGAGGCAAACCGTATAGCCCTCATCATTCTGAGCGGATCATCGCTAAAGGTGATGCTCGGATCCCGCGGTGTACGTATAATAAGATCTTCCAAGTCCTGCATCCCATTAAAGGGATCCAACAACTCCCCGTATCGCTCTTTATTAAGGCAGAACGCCATGGCATTAATCGTAAAATCCCGACGCTCTTGATCTTCCTTCAGCGTCCCGTCTTCCACGATAGGTTTCCGCGAGTCGAGCCGATACGATTCCTTGCGAGCGCCAACGAATTCAATTTCGTACTCCCCATGTTTAACCTGGGCGGTACCGAAATTCTTAAAAACGGAGATCCGTGTATGTTTCCCCATCCTCTTTGCTACCGCTTCAGCCAGCTCAATCCCCTTGCCTACGGCAACAATATCGATATCCTTCGAAGGGCGATACAGAAAGAAATCGCGCACCTGTCCCCCTATCAAGTAGCACTCCACCTGCATTTCGTCGGCGGCAGCGGAGATCATCCTAAAAACGGGTTTTTCTAAATGCTTTTGTATCTCTTTCTGGTGTAATTCCATTTTATAATTGATAGTTTGTTACTCTTCTTGACCCACTATTCGCGTCTGCAAAAATTGTGCTAACTACTAAAAAGAAAGATCTTTAGCAATTGTTATAGAGCGTGCGAAAATTGGATGTTTTACTGTTATGAATTGCAAAATTACAATAATTGTGCCTCAAAACCGATTTTATAACGAATATATTTGTAAATTTGTAAGCATGTATGGCTTTTCCCGTATTCATTCACTGTACGTTAAACATACTATTTCAGCGATGCGTTTTTCCGTTCAAACCACGATTCTAGTCCTTTTTGCCCTCCTTACTTTTTCCTGTTCCGGGAAAGGGCGAGGTCCTAAAATCTATCTTATGGAAGCAGACAAAGCCTACCGTGAAGGCAATTACTCTCTCGCTAAACTAAAGATAGACAGCATAAAAACCGTATATCCTAAAGCTTTTGATGAGATTCGTGAAGGTTTTTCATTGATGCAAGAGGTGCGGTTAGCAGAGAACCAAAGGAACATTGCTTTTTGCGACTCCATGTTGCGTGAAAGCTATGACCAACTCAACGAGATGCTCACCCGATTCGATTTCGTGCGAGACGATCGTTACCAAGAGTTCGGCGAGTATTATCCAAAAGCATATCCTCACCAAACATCTTTGGGCCGTAACGGCCTTCGCTCCGGTGTACGCGAGAAGGGGGCACTTTTTATTGAAAGCATACTATTAGGATCTACTGTGAGCCATAATAAAGTAAGGGTAACCTCCCGTGATGGAAGTTTTGCCGAAACAGGCGTCGTAACTGCCGACGGGCTGAATTACCGTTTTAACACATCAGAGCGATCTTACGAGATTGTACGCTACATTGGCAACGATGAAAATGGAATTGCTCAATTTATCTACACCTTTCATGATCAGCCCCTGACCGTTCATTTCATGGGAAGCCGCACCGTAACAGCTAACTTAACCGATGCCGCTAAAAGAGGGATCAGCCATTCCTTCGAACTCTCCAACCTCTTGCTCGACATCGAGCAACTCAAGTTGGAAAAGGAGAAGAGCGAAGTGTTGATTCGCTACTTACAAAGCCGTAAGGAAAAGTAACAACTCATTTCTATCTCCCTGTTCGCTCCCTTTTACAACAGACCCGCTGCTGTAAGCTCCGCTTAGGTGCTGAACAAATACCTCAATTGCCATCTCCTCGACATGGAAGCGCACGGTGTACGGATAGTAAAATTCGCCACTTTTGCCTCATTCAAGCTTTTTATATCCTCTAATTGATAAGTGCCGTAGCCTACAGAATAACTCGTACTTAGTCCTTTGTTCTTTACTTTTGTATCATTTTCATTGAGTCTTTAGTTCAAATTCCATTCCTAATGCATCGGAAATACTCAAAAAAGTAGATAACTGCATATCGGTTTCGCCTTTTTCCAAGCGGGCAATGTATTCTCGTTTTTTTCCTATTCGCTTTGCAAGTTCTTTTTGTGTCATTTTTTTTTCTTTACGTTTCTCTTTGAATAGTTCAGCAACATACCATGCCCGAGCTTTCACGGAAAATTCTTCGTATGTTGATGTTCCATACTCGCCGTATTTTTCTTTCAATAAATTATTTGCCGTTGGTAACTTATTTACTAACTCCTTATTTATTTTGATTGTACTCATATTATATATCTATTTAAAATTTCCTCCGCTTTTATTATCTCTTTTCGGTATTGTCTCGTGTCCTTCTTCAGAAATGAATTTAAAAATATAACACGTCGAGATTGTACAAAATTCACGTTATCTACGGCGAATAATAAAGTACGGTATTCATTATTGCCGACTGATACTCGCATTTCATATAATCTTGTTGTTTGTAATTTCTTTACAAATTTCTCACTGACAACATATTGAGAAATGATCACATGCATAACATAATCAAATTTTTCCTGCACTTTTTGTTGAAGTGAATTATAATACTCATCAAACTCAGGTGTTCGGATAATTATGCGGATCTCGTTATTACTCACATCTGCAAATGTAACATATTCATTACATTTATCCAAATGAAATTTTGCAAATTAATCGCTGGATTGCAGGTTCGTACCTATTTACACTGTTGATTAAAAAATCCTCGATGCGTGTAATTACAATTTTTTCTCTATCTTTGCCCTTGAATTTTGGTTTCGTCCGCTTCAAAGGCTTCGAAGCGAACGATGAAAAGGGAATCAGGTGTAAATCCTGAACAGACCCGCTGCTGTAAGCTCCGCTTACGTGCTGAACAAA